>CAXAVQ010000237.1:0-4542 GCA_963971985.1 uncultured bacterium | reverse complement strand
TGAAGACTTCGTGATGACGGTGATCGCACCGGCGACCAGCCTTTGCCCGTGCTCCAAGGAGATCAGCCGGTACGGCGCTCACAACCAGCGCTGCGAGATCGAGGCGAGCGTGCGGGTGAAATCCCCCATGTGGATTGAGGATTTGGTCAAACACCTCGAGGCCGCGGCCTCGACCGAGGTGTTCGCGGTCCTCAAGCGCCCGGACGAGAAGTTCGTGACCGAAGCCGCCTACGACAACCCCAAGTTCGTGGAGGACATCGTCCGCGACCTCGCCGTCGGTCTGGATGAGGACGAGAACATCGTCTGGTACCGGATCAACAGCGAGAATTACGAGTCGATCCACAATCACAACGCCTACGCCCAGATCACCCGCGACAAGCGCGAGGCCTGATCAATTCGCTCGAATCGCGAGAACGCCGGGATTTTCCGCCCGGCGTTTTTTCGTGGAAGGGCGGGTCGGGATACGATGCTGGTAGAGGGCGGGCGGCATGAGGCCGCCTCGGTTTCCGGTGCGCCCGCAGGGATGGCCAAGCATGATCCGATCGCTCATACCCAGCATGTTCCAGCGCCGGTTGCTCCTGCTTCTTGCGGGGGTGATCGCGGGTGTCAGTGTGCTCACGCTCCAGGCGGCCCGCGTGACCATCGTCGAGGGGTCGGAGTGGCTGGACACCGCCGAGGGCACGCTTGTCGAGTCTGAGTGGACGCCGACGAGCCGGGGGCGGATCCTCGATCGCAAGGGCCGGGTCCTCGCTCAGGACCGCCCGTCGTTCGATGTCATGGTGGACTACCGCCTGATCACGGGGGAATGGGCGGAACTCGAAGCCCGCGCGATGGCCCGGCGCGAGAACCGAGCGGACTGGCCGAAGCTCAGCGCGGTCGAGCGGGCAGCGCTCGTCGATCGCTACGCCGTGCTGTATCGCGAGCAGTTGGAATCGCTCTGGGCGGACCTTTCCGACGCGACCGGAGTGGCCCGCGACGATCTGGAAGATCGCAAGGCCGAGATCAAGGCGGAGGTGCAGTCCTTGGCCGGGCACCTCTGGTCGGAATGGCGCGAGCGGCGCTGGGAAGAACTCAACCGCGATGTCGGCCCGGGCGGGACCGAGGTGGAAGTCACCCTCGCCGATGTCAGCACGCCGATCCGCGAGCAACGCATCCAGCACCCGCTCGTGACCGGGATTGATGACACTCGTTCGCTCCGGGTCCGCCTGATCGCTGAGCGATTCGAGGGGGTTTCGCTGCGTCTGTCGGGGGCTCGCGAGTATCCCTATGAGATCGTAGATGTTGAGGTGGATCTCTCGACCCTGCCTCCGCCGCTGCGCGAGGAGGGTGTGCGCGAGGTCACCGTCCGCGGGGTGGCGACGCACCTCCTCGGTTGGATGCGCGAGCTCGATCGCGTGCCGGCCGGGGAGCAGTTGGACACCGAGCGTCGCCCGCTGCACGAGCCGAAGACCGGCGCGATCGACCGTGGCCACTACCGCCCAGGTGATCTGGTCGGAGGGAGCGGCATCGAATCGTCGCGCGAAGACATCCTCCGGGGCTTGCGTGGGCGCGAGGTCCGCCATCTGGACACCGGTGAGGTCGAGTTCACGCCGTTCGAGCCCGGGCGCGACGTCGTGCTGACCATCGATGCGCAGCTTCAGGCGCGCATCCAGGCGGTGCTCGATCCGGAGGTCGGCCTGGCGCGGGTCCAGCCGTGGCACCACCCGACCTCGGACTACCCCGTGCCGGACGGCACCGATCTCGCGGCGTCGGTAGTCGTGCTCGATATCGAGTCCGGCGACATCCTCGCCATGGTCTCGACCCCGAGCTTCACACGCGAGGATCTGGAAGAACGCTCGGACTTCGTGTTCCGGGACGAGGTCGCTCGACGGTACCTGAACCGCGCGGTGAGCGTGCCCTACGCGCCGGGCTCGATCGTGAAGCCGATGGTGCTGACCGCCGCTGTGACGTCCGGTGTCCACTCGTTGACGAACCTCATCGAATGTCGCGGACACTTTCTTGACGATCCGAGCATCGCGCGCCTCCGCTGCTGGGGATGGCGTCCGGACGAGGGCAAGTTCCACACGCACACGGGCCAATTCGGGCGCGGGCTGTACGCGGATGAGGCGCTCGGCTCTTCCTGCAACATCTACTTCTACACGCTCGGTGAATTGCTGGGCGTGAGCCGCATGAAGGAGTGGTACGGCAAGTTCGGCGTCGGCGAGGTCTGGGAACTCGGCGTCGGCAGCGAGTATCCGGGCGTTGTCACGCCGACGTCCAAGGGCGAAGCGATCATGAACGCGATCGGCCAGGGCCCGATCGCCTGGACGCCACTGCACGCGGCGGACGCGTTCGCGACGCTGGAGCGCGGTGGCGTGCGGATCAAGCCACGCATTGACCGCGCCGCGAGGCCTGTTTCGACCGACCTTCGTCTCGACCCTGAATCGGTGGATTCTGCCTTGGCCGGTCTCGCTCGTTCGCTCAACGAGCGGTGGGGCACCGGGCACGGCCAGAGTTACGCCGAGTTCGCTGAGGGCGCCGGCTTCGAACAGTTCATCGATATCGAAGGTGTCGAGGTCATCGGCAAGACTGGGACTGCTCAGGCCAACCCGATCGTTCGCACGGTGGAGGGCGAGAACGGCAAGTCGCAGACCGAGGTGCTTCGCCAGGGTAACCACGCGTGGTTCGTCGGGTTGGCCGGGCCGGAAGGACGCCACGCCCGGTACGCGATCTCCGTGCTCATCGAATATGGCGGAAGCGGCGGGCGATCGTCTGCCCCGGTCGCGGCGCAGGTCATCCATGCGCTCAAAGCCGAGGGCTACCTGTGATCGGCCCCGGCGCCGACCCGAGCCAGGCGAGCGAAGCACTCAAGTCCGCGCGGGAGCGCCGCGCGGCGGTCGAGCGGATGCGATCCGAGGGCAGGTCCGTCGAGCGACGGCTCAACGAGACCGCGCGGGCCGAGGCCCCCCCGAGGTGGCAATGGGCGACGTACGGCTGGCTCGTGGTGGGTGCTTCGCTGCTCCTGTGCGCGCTCGGGCTGTACGGCGTGTCGCTCAGCGGCGGGCTGAACGGCATGAGCGGTCGTCTCGTCGTTTCCTCGCTGCTGACCAGGCAACTCGCCTACGCCGGGCTCGGCGTCATGCTCGCCATCGCTGTCTGCTTCGTCCATTACCGCTGGTACGCGTACTTCGCTTGGGCGATGGCGGCGGGCGTCATCGCCTTGCTGATCTTCGTGCTCGTGCCGTTCGTGCCGGAGGTTCTGGTCACGCCCCGCAACGGCGCCCGTCGATGGATCAGCCTCGGCATCGCTGACTTCCAGCCGAGCGAACTCGCGAAGGTCGTTTACGTGCTGGTCATGGCGGTGTACCTGCGGTTCTCGGTAAGCCACCGGCGGTTCTTCGGGCTGTTCCAGCCGGCGATCATCACCATGGTGCCGGTGGGGCTGATCCTTGTGGAACCCGACCTCGGCACGGCTCTGCTGTTCCTGCCGACGTTGCTGGCGATGCTCATCGCCGCCGGCGCGAAGATCCGCCATCTGCTGGTGACCGGAGCGCTCGCGCTGGCGTTCGCTGCGGTGGTTCTGGTGCTCAGCCTCTCATTCGCCAAGGCTGACAAATACCCGCTCCTGCGCCCGCACCAGGTGCAACGGATCCAGGCGGTCATCGAGCAGTTCCAGGGCGATGAGCGGTTCACGCAAGGGCGCGGCTTCCAGGGGCGCCAGGCCCGGATGCTCATCGGGGCGGGCGGGCTGTCCGGGCACCCGGACGAGAAGAGCCGCGCCCTAATCCAGTACAGCAAACTGCCCGAGAAGCACACGGACATGATTTTTCCGGTTCTCGTGAACCGGTTCGGGTTCACCGGCGCGGTGTGCATCATCCTGCTGTACGCGCTGTGGATCGGCGGGGCGGCGATCGTGGCGGCGAACTGCAAAGACCCGTTCGGGCGCCTCGTCGTGATCGGCTGCACCACGATGATGGCCACGCAGGCCACGATCAATATCGGCATGACGCTCGGCCTGCTCCCGATCACCGGGATGACACTCCCGTTCGTGAGCTACGGCGGTTCGAGCCTGCTCATGGCCTTCCTCGTGGTCGGGCTGATCCTGAACATCGCCATCCGACCTCCGGGACGCCTGTGGCGCCGTTCTTTCGAGTTCGACGACTGAGCCCGGAATCCCCGGTTCGCTCCGTGCTACCCTTGTTCTCTGATGCCAAAGCACCCTGCCCCAATCGAATATCCCGCCCACGTTGAAACACCGCAGGTGCCCGATTCGTTCCTGCGCGCCTGCGAGGGATTCGGGCTCGCGTTCGAGCCGGGTGAGGTCGAGCAACTCGCGCAGTTCCTCGGCTTCATGCTCGAAGTGAACAAAACGATGAACCTCACGGCGATCCGGGATGTCGAGGACGCCTGGACCCGCCACATCTTCGACGCCCTCACGCTGTTGCCGCTGATGTCGGAACTGCCCGACGGAGCGAAAGTCATCGACATCGGGAGCGGCGGGGGCGTTCCGGCACTGCCGCTGGCGATCGTGCTCCCGAAACTGCGGTTCACGCTGGTCGAGTC
>CAXAVQ010000236.1:0-4549 GCA_963971985.1 uncultured bacterium | reverse complement strand
ACAGATCGTTCATATCAAGCCTCCTTAAGAACGGTCCGGCCTCCGGGACCGGCATCTGAGAACAGTGGTTCAATTCGTTCACGGTTCGGCAGCGAACCACGACCGAAGACAAGCGAGTACCCCGCGGGTACGACAATAAGATTGAGGAATGTCGATGTCAGCAGCCCCCCGAGTGTGACAATCGCCAGCGGGGCGAGCAGTTCGCTGCCCGGCTCCCCGGCGGCGAGCGCCAGCGGCTGAAATTGCGGTCATCAAAATAGGGACGAGCCGTTCCATCGACCCCTGCACAATGGCTTCTGACAGCGTGACGCCTTCGTGTTCCATGAGATGATTGTAGTGGTTGATGAGAAGGATGCCGTTGCGCACCGCGATCCCGAACAGCGTGATGAAGCCGACCATGCTCGCGATGGAAATCACCGGCGGGATGTACTCACCTCCGAGGCCGAACAGCGCAATCGTGTTGGAGATCGCACCGCCCCCCTCCGTCAGGTAAATCGCCGCGATGCCCCCGATCAGGGCGAGCGGCATGTTGAGCATGACGAGTACCGCTGCCCGCAAAGATCCGGTCGAGATCTGAAGCAGCATCAGCATGATCACGGCCACGGCCACGCCGGCGACGAGAATCGTCTTTGACGCGGACTGCTGCGCCTCAAACTGCCCGCCGTACGACACCGTCATGCCCGCGTCCTGCACGATCGGGTCGATGCGCTCCTGGACCTGCGCGACGAGGTCGCCGAGGTTCGATCCCTCCGCGACATTCAGCGACACCACCGCCTTGCGCTGCGCGTTCTCGCGGGCGATGAGGTTGCTCGATCGCTCCGGTCCGATGTCGGCGACATCGCTGAGGCGGACCGTCGCGCCGCCGCGCCCGCGCAGCAACAGATCGCGAACCTGCTGGATATTCTCCCGCTCTTCCGGGGCGAGGCGAACCACGAGGTCGTACTGGCGCACGCCCTGGTTCACGGTGTCCACGACCTCGCCGTAGAGCGCCTCGCGCACCTGTTCCGCGGCATCGGCCGGGCTGAGGCCGACCGCGGCGAGATCCTGGTGGCGATAACGGATCGGCAGCGATGTGATCAGCACCTCCCGGTTGGCGTTCACATCGCGCGCGCCGGGGAGGGCTTTCAACTCAGCCTCAACTTCCTTGGCGACCCGACGCAGTTCGTCAAGGTCCTCACCAAAGATGCTGATCGCGATGGCAGCGGGTGTGCCAGACAGAATATGACTCAGCCGGTGCTCGATCGGCTGACCGATCATGGTGGTGATTCCCGGTACCGAATTCAGCACCCGATCGATCCCCTCACGCACCTCGAGTCGGTCTCGCCCGGCTTCGACGGTCACCTCAATCTCGGAACTGCTCACCGGTTCCGCGTGCTCATCGCGTTCGGCCCGACCGGTTCGACGCGATACGGAGCGAACGCCGTCGATCCGGATCAGTTGCCGTTCCACTTCCGTGGCGAGCCGGTTGCTCTCCACGATCGAGGTGCCAGGAGGCGCGAGCAGGAAGACGGTGTACGTGCCCTCATTGAAGGACGGCAGGAACGACGTCCCGAAGGTGCTCGCCAGCAGCAGCGCCGCCGCGGTCACGAGACCCGCAGCGCCGAGAACCCACAGGCGCAGGCGGATCGCCAGGCGCAGCGACGGCTCATACGCGCGTTTCAATATCCGCACGAGGAAGCCGTCGCGATCCTCGTGGCGACCGCCGAGCCGGCCTTTCAACAGGAAACGACACATCGCTGGCACGACCGTCAGCGCGACGAGCAGCGACGCGAGGATCGAGATCATGTAGGTCAAAGCGAGCGGTTGGAAGAACCGCCCTTCGAGCCCCTGCAGGAACAGCAGAGGCACGAAGACCATGACGATGATCACCGTCGCGAACACCATCGCGGGTCGGATCTCGTTGCTCGCGTCGAAGATGACCTGCACGGTCGGTCTCCGCTCCGCTTCGGGCAACGCCCGGTTCTGCTTGAGACGCCGGAACACGTTCTCCACATCGATAATGGCGTCGTCCACGAGCACGCCGATCGCGACGGTCAGCCCGCCGAGTGTCATCACATTCAGCCCGAGGTTCAACCAGTCCATCATCAGCAGCCCGACCGCGAGCGAGATCGGGATCGCCGTCAGCGTGATCAGCGTCGTGCGCAGGTTCATCAGGAACAGGACAAGAATCACCAGCACGATGATGACCGCCTCGGCGAGCACCTTCGTCACGTTGCTGACCGCTCGGTTGATGAAGTGCGACTGACGCATGACATCACGGTTGAGCACCATGCCATCCGGCATCGACGGCTCGACTTGATCGAACAGCGTGTCGAGCTGATCCGTCAATGCGAGCGTGTTGGTACCCGGCGACTTCTGGATCGAGAGGATCACCGCCGGCTCGCCGCCTTCCGAGGCGGTTCCTCGCTTCAGAGCTGCTCCAAGCCGAACATCGGCCACCTGACCGATCGTGACGGGATTCCCGTCGTGGTACTTGATGATGGTCTCGGCGATGTCGGACGGCTTCGTCACCCGGCTCTGCTGGCGGATCGGCACCTCGAAGCTGTCGACGTTGACGAGGTACCCGCCACTCGCCGTGCTGTGCGCGCCGCCCGCCGCTTCGACCACATCCGTGATCGTCAGGTCGAACAGTCGCAGGCGGTCCTGATCAACATTCACCTGGTACTCGGGCAACTCGCCGCCGATCGCGACGACCTGGGCGACGCCCGGGACGGATAGGATCTTGTTCCGCAACTCGAACTCGGCGTAGGACCTCAGGTCCATCGGATTGACCGAGCCGTCCGGAGAGGAGATCGCGATGAGCATGACCTCACCGGCGATGGAGGTGATCGGCGTGATGAACGGCTCGACGCCCTCCGGCAGATTCTCACGAGCCGCGACCAGACGCTCCGCCACCAACTGGCGCGCGTCGTACAGATCCGCCCCCCAGTCGAGATCCACCCACACGATCCCCAGACCGATCGCGCTCGCGCTGCGCACGCGCCGCACACCGGTCATGCCGTTGACGGCGGTCTCGATCGGGAAGACGACATACTGTTCGACCTCGTCCGCCGCGAGCCCACCGGACTCGATCATGATCGTGACCGTCGGCGCGTTCAGTTCGGGGAACACATCCACGCTCATCCGAGGCAGGCGAAAGCCCGCGTACGCGACGACGAGCGCCGCCGCGATGAGCACGAGCGACGAATATCGCAGCGAGAAACCTATGACTGCTTTAAGCATGACTCAGTGGTCCTCCGCGTGGTAGGTGCCATCGGCGTGGAAGTGACCACCCTTTTGGATCGTGCCACTGGTCGCGAGCATCAATTGAAACGCGCCGTCGAGGACGATCTCATCGCCCACGCCCACGCCGCTGGCCAGAGCGACCCAACGTCCGTCGTCCCGACCGAGGTCCGCCTCGGTGCGGATCACCTCGTTCGGATTGCTCGGGTTCCTTCGGAAGATGACCGGCGTAAGCCCGTCGCGCTGGACCGCCGAGAGCGGGATCGCGAGCGACTCGCGCGACGCGGGGTCGGTCACGATCTCGAGGTGCGCCGACACGCCTGCCTTCGCCCACGCGAGCAGTTCGTCCGGCACCACATACAGGTCAACCGTTCGTTCCAGCGGGTCGCCCGAAAGCCCGATCGATAGTGTCCCCTCCATGGTCTCCGTCAGCGCCACCGATCGCCCGGTAGCGGTCGGCGTCGGAGGCACGATGCGCGCGGGGAGCCCATCCCTGAGCACACCGAGATCGCTCTGCAACCCCGACGCGCGGAACCGCAACCGCTCCGGTCGGACCACCGAGATCACTGGTGACTCCTGTGTCGCCCATGCACCGCTTGTCAGGTCGATCGATTCGACGACCCCTGGAGCATCAGCGAGCACCTCGATCGAGTTGATTCCCCTCCAGAGCGGGCGCCCGTTGTCATCCGAGGTGAGTTCCTCAACCGGCACGCTCAGAATCGCGGACGCGGTGTCGAGCAGGAACTGCACGCGCGACTGCGCCGCAGACAACCCCGCGCGAGCCTCCGTCTCGTCGGCCTCGAGCGAGGCCTCCTTCTCCAGCACTTCCGCGAGTTCCGCCTCCGCCGTCGCGAGGCTGTCGCGTGCGGCGATGAGGTCCGGGCGCCGACCGCCGCCGGCCTCCGCGAGACTCTCCAGATACTCCACACGCTCGGTGCGGATCTCGATGATGCGCTCGAGTTGCAGTTCGTGAGCCCGGTGCGCCTCGCGCAGGGGACCGAAACTCGAAAGGCGGCTGCGCAGCCGCTCGACCGACGCCTGCGCCTCGGTCAGTTGCTCCTGATGATCACGCCAAGCGGGCGAGTCGATCCGGTACAGCGGCGTCCCCGCTTCGACTCGATCGAACTGCTCGACCAGCAGCTCGATCCGGCCGGGAAGCATGGTTCGGTACTCGCGATGCGCGGTCGGGAGGTACTCGAACCGACCGGGTACACGCAGCGTGCGCTCGATCCGACGGCGCTCGACTTCGACGAAGCTGATGCCCAGATTCGATCGCACCGCAGCCGGGATCGCCACGATGTTCGGGTTCGTTGGGGCCTCTTCCGCC
>CAXAVQ010000235.1:0-4558 GCA_963971985.1 uncultured bacterium | reverse complement strand
CCACGCGTGACCGAGATCTTCGAGGCCCGCAAGCCCAAGGACCCGGCGGTGCTCGCCGAGATCTCCGGCAAGGTCGAGATCTACTCCGACAAGCGCAAGGGCAAGATGACCATCCGCGTCGTCTCCGATGCCGGTCTCGAGAAGGACCACCACGTCCCGCAGGACCGCCACCTGCTCGTCCACTCGGGCGACAGCGTGAACGCCGGCGACCCGCTGATCGACGGCCCGCTCGTCCCGCACGACATCCTGCGGATCAAGGGCGAGGAAGCGCTGTGGGCCTACATGATCGATGAGGTCCAGAACGTGTATCGCGCCCAGGGCGTGACCATCGACGACAAGCACATCGAGGTCATCACCGCCCAGATGCTCCGCAAGGTCCGCGTCGAGAACCCCGGCGACACCGACCTGCTCCCGCACGAGGTGATCGACAAGGTCGCGTTCCGCATCAAGAACCAGGAGATCGCCGACATGGGTCGCGTCTCCGATCCCGGCGACACCGGCCTCGCCCTCAACGCGCTGGTCAGCAAGGCCGAACTCCGCGAAGCCAACGCCCGCGCCGAATCCGAGGGCAAACAGCCCGCCAAGGCCAAGCGCGCCAAGGCCGCCACGGGTCGCACCCTGCTCTTGGGCATCACCAAGGCCTCGCTGCAGAGCGAGTCGTTCCTCTCGGGCGCATCGTTCCAGGAGACCACCAAGGTCCTCACCGAGGCGTCGCTCAAGGGAGCCGTCGACGAACTCGTCGGCCTCAAGGAGAACGTGCTGCTCGGCCACCTGATCCCGGCCGGTACCGGCTTCCGCCCGTACCAGAACCTGAAGATCAAGTACCTCGCCGAGCCGCCGACCTCGATGATGCCCGACGAGGACTCGATGTACGCCGACGCGGCCGAGGCCGCCGAAGCGCTGGGCGCCGATTCGTCCGACGCCCGTCAGTCGCTCTCGGTCGAGATGGGCGATGTGCTCATCGGCGACTCGCGCATGCAGGAGAACTGATCGCTTCCCCGATCAGGCCGTGACAACGCACCACGCGGGCTCGAAAGGGCCCGCGTTTTTATTTTCTGAATGTCGTTGTGATCTCAGGCATCGGTCGCATCGGCGCGGACGAACGTGCCCTTCTGCACATCCTTGACCACGCCCGGGAACGCCAGCACGCGCCCGTGGCACGCCACGTACACGCCCGGCTCTGCGAGTTCCGTCGCGAGCAGCGCCTCGGTGAGGTTCTGCAGGGCGTCGCTGCGCTTCATCTCGAACGGGCGCATCGCTCCGGTCAGGACCACGGGCACGGTCAACGAGTCGCCCAGTTTCTTGTGCAGGGACTCGCCGGTGATGCTCAGCGTGTCGGTGCCGTGCAGGATCACGACGCCGTCGCTCAGCGTCATCGCCGCCTTGGTCGCCTCGACGATCAGTTTCCGGTCCGCCTCGGTGAGTTCCAGGCTGTCCTTGCTCATCAGTTCACGGATGTGGACGCGCGTGTCCGTGAGGCGCAGCCGGGTGAGCATCCGCTGGACGATCGAGCCGCGATTCGAGAGTTGCTGGGCGACCTCGTCGTAGGTCTTCTCGATCGTGCCGCCGGTGGTGATGAGTTCAACGTGACGCATGGCGGGCAGTGTACCCGCTGTGCCGGGACCGCCCTCAGCCCAGACGCTCGCGCGCTGCGCAGTGCCCGATGGGAACCGGCTGGCCGGCGTGGTCGACCGCGACCAGCACCACTTCGGCGCTCGTGACGTCGATGGTCTGGTCGGCCTCCGGCCGGAACGCGCGGACGTTGACCCGGACCGTGAGCGACGTGCGCCCCACCCGGGTGGTTTCGGCGTACAGGCTGAGCACGTCCCCCACGAGCACCGGCTTGTGGAACTCCACACCGTTGAACGCGACGGTCACGTAGTTGTGATTGCGCTGGCGCAGGGCCTCGACGAACGCCGCCTCGTCGATCAGCGACAGGATCACGCCGCCGAAGATCGCCCCCTGCGGGTTGGTGTGGGCGGGCATCATGACCGTGCGGATCGCGACTTCGCTCCGACGCGTCGGCGGGTTGGGCTGGGGTGATTCGTTCACGAAGCAACAGTAGCACCGATGGCGTCGCCCGGCGTCGGTCGTCTCAAAAACGACAGCCCGCCCCGGAGGAGCGGGACGGGCCGAAGGCTCTCTCTCTTGAGTGTGAGCGTTAGGCGCGACGCCGGCGGGCGGCGAACGCCCCGGCGAGGCCGATGAACGCCAGCGAACCCGGCGTCGGGATCGCGTCGACGAAGACACCCGCCGTCAGCGGCGTGTCCTGGTTGCCGACCAGGCCGAGGGCGAACACGGAATAGACCGTGTTGTTGTCCACGGCGATGCCGGGAAGGTCGAGCACGACGTCCTCGGTGCCGGCGAGGCGGACCTGCAGGTCGTACGTGCCGCCGGGCACGCTGAGGTAGCCCTCGCTCGCGGCGTTACCGAACTCGGTCCCGGCGAACAGCACGGTGCCGTCCGACAGGGTGATGTCGACCGCCGGCGCGTTCGGCGAGGCGTGCACGAAGCGGATGCGCGCGTTGCTCGGGTCGAGCGTGTTGTCGTCAACGAGCACCAGCGGCGAGATGTTCGCGAGCGTGTCGATCGCGGCGATGGTGTAGTCGGTGTTGTCCATCAGGCCGAGACCATCGACATCGATCACGCCGGGGGGCATGCCGCCGGTCGGGACGACGTCGATGTCGTACGAGCCCGCTGGCACGGACACCGGCCCGACGGCTTGACCGTACGAGAAGTTGGTGAACGCGGGCACGTTGCCGCCGTTGACGAGAACGTCGACGGCGGGGGCGTCGGGTGACGCATGGATGACGCGGACGTTCGCGTCGGCGAGGGCGGCCCCGCTGATCGCGAGGACGCCTGCTGCGGTAAGAAGAGTTTTCATTTCTGACTCCTGCGTGGTGTCGCGACCCTGTGCGGACGCGACGGTTCCTCCCTCCTCTCGATCGCGAACGATGCCTGCAGTGTTGACCGCGACGGCCGCACCCGTCGCCCCGCGAAGCCCCGCCCGGATCACCAGCAGACCGACTCGGCCGGGGCGTGAGAGAGACCGCCCCCGGCACGCGAACACCCGTATGCTGTGCTCACGTCCCTCGCTGATATTGAGAATGTAGAATCAAAAATCAATAAGTCGAGAGCTCTTCGCGTCCGAAAAATAGCGGGTTCTGAAGCGAATCCACGCGATTTCCGGTGCGACGGTCCGGGTGACTTGGCACTGTTTAAGGGGTAACCATGAGAATGACTGTCGTGCGACACGGGAAAACACATCAGGATCCACCCGAGGATTCGGCGGGACGCGATGAGGATCGCGTGCTGAAATCTCGCGGCGTTCGCCAGTCAAATTTCCTTGGCGAATTCTTCGCGCAACTCGAACATCCGCCCCGGCTGATCGTTTCCAGCGGCATCGAGCGCGCTATCACGACGGCGAAACTCATCAACGACCATCTCGGCGTTGAGCACCGGGTGGACTCGGTGCTTGAGTTCGGTCCGACTCCGTCGCAGGCGATCGAGGCGGTAATCGGTCACGCCAGCGACACAGGGCTGCTCAACGATCCGGGCGGCATCATGACCGTTGGGCACAACCCGCAGAGCGAAGGGATCCTGGGTCTGCTGCTCAGCGGCGCGGGTGCTACCGGATACCGCGTCCGGACAGGGGAGGCGTTCGCGCTGGAGGTGGACCCCGAGCAGCCGTTCGGCACGGCCCGGCTGCTTTGGTCGGAGCGCCTGGAGGAATGATCTGGCGTCGGGTATGCTGTGTGCGGTATATGTTTGGGAGGCCCGACGATGCCCGATGACCGCCTCGACTCGCCCGATCCGACCCCCGGCCTCGTGCTGTTTCGCCCGAACGACGGGGGAAATACGCTACGCGTCCGCCTTGAGGGCGAGACGGTGTGGCTGACGCAGCGACAGATGAGCGAGTTGTTTCAGGTCAGTGTTCCCACTGTGAATGAGCATCTGAAGAACATCTACGCCGAAGTAGAGTTGGGTTCAGAGGCAACTATTCGGAAATTCCGAATAGTTCAAACCGAGGGATCCCGGCAGGTCGAGCGTGTAGTTGAGCATTACTCCCTCGACGCCATCCTCGCCGTGGGGTATCGCGTGCGTTCGACACGCGGCACGCAGTTCCGCCAATGGGCGACGGCCACGCTGTCGGAGTACCTGACCAAGGGCTTCGTTATGGACGACGAGCGGCTCAAGGAAGGCCGGTCCCTAGGGCGGGATTACTTCGATGAACTGCTGGAGCGGATCCGGGACATCCGGGCGTCGGAGCGCCGGTTCTACCAGAAGATTGTGGATATCTATGCGACCAGCATCGATTACGAGCCAAACGCCGCGCAGACCCGCGAGTTCTACGCCACCGTGCAGAACAAACTGCACTGGGCGATCCACGGCCGGACCGCGGCGGAGATCATTGCCGAGCGGGCGGATGCTTCGAAGCCCAACATGGGACTGACGACCTGGAAGAATGCGCCGGGAGGGCCGATCCGAAAGGGTGACGTCGGGATCGCCAAGAACTATCTGAATGCGGAGGAGATCGGAGCCCTCAACCGCATCGTCA
>CAXAVQ010000234.1:0-4561 GCA_963971985.1 uncultured bacterium | reverse complement strand
GAGCTGGCGGGGGTTGAGCATGTTCGTGGCTTCCGAGGCGCCGAGGATCATCGCCTCGCAGCCCTTGGAGGCGAGCTTCTCGACCACGCCGTTGACCAGTTCGATGGATTCGGGGCGGACGCGTCCGTAGATGGCCTCGCCGAAGATGATCCGGTCGATGGCGATGGCGTCTTCCTCATCGGGCACGTGCAGTTTGATCTTGCGCAGGCCGAGCATGGTCTGGTAGGTCGAGCCGAAGGTGACGTACTTGGTGCCGATCAGGCCGACGTGCTTGCACCGGTTGGCCTCGATGGCGTCGGCGACCAGCCCGATCATGTTGATGAAGGGCAGGGGGGAGCCGGCCTCGGCGAGCTGGAGGGCGTGGTGGGTGGCGTTGTCGGGGAGCACGCAGAACTCGGCCCCGGCCTTCTGGAGCACCGTGGCGGAGTCGCGGAGCATCGAGCCGACCATCGGCCAGTCGTCGGCCTTGATGGCCTCGACGTAACTCGAGAACGGCAGGTTGTGCAGCGTGATCGCCGGGCGCTGGGCCGGATCGGCGATCTCCGAGGCGCGACGCCCGATCGTGCGATAGCAGATCGACGAGCCCTCGGGGCTGACACCTACAATTCCGATGTGCTTGGCCAAGGTGCCTCCTCCGTGAGTCTCGGTCGGGACCCTAGGGTAGCCGAGACACGCGTCCTATTCGAGCGAAATCGCCGCTTTGCACCGGCTTGCCATTAGTCTACCTGACACGGGGTGTTGTTCATGAGTTCCGATCCGTTCGACGTTCTGGGCATCGAGGCGTCCTTTCCGGTGGACGAGGGCGCGCTGCGCCAGGCGTGGCTGAAGGCCACAGCCAGGCACCACCCGGATCGGGCGTCGGACCCGGACGAGGCCCATCGCAAGTTGGCCCAGGTCAACGAGGCCTATCGCACCCTGTCCGAACCGGAACGGGCGGCGGGCGCCCTGCTGACCCGCCTCGGCGGCCCCGGGGCGGACCGGCACAAGGCTCTGCCCGACGGCTTCCTCATGGAGATGCTCGAGGTCCGCGATCAGCTCGAAGAGGCCAGGCGGTCACGCGACCCCGTGGACATCGCCCGGCTCGAGGAGTGGGCCGACCAACAGCGGGCCATGTGGATCGAGCGGGTCACGACGCTGTTCGCCTCCCACGGCGAATCGGACGACCGGCGCGACGAGATCCGCGAGTCGCTGAACGCGTGGCGGTACATCGAGCGGCTGATCGAGCAGCTCGACCCGGACTACTCGCCGGCGAGGGCGGACTTTGGGTAAGCCCGATCAGCTTCTCTTCCGGTGAGGGTGAGCACGCTCGAAGTTCGGCATGACGCCATCAAGATTGTGGCGAACGAGAGAACGACTCTCTTGCCAGATCTTTGTGCTTGTCTCGTCTATCCGTTTCCGCAGGCGTTCTCGGGGGAGACAATCTGTCCACACGATTTTCGTGAGCAGGATCACGCAGGATGCAGCAAGGGCGACCGATTCGGACGACGGTACCGCCCACTCGCAGAAGTCAGCGAGGTCTTCTAAGAATCGAGTACTTCGCGTTCGCTCGCGGCTGGCGAGACACTCGACGCCGTCCCAGAGCATGACAACGTCCTGAAGCGGAAACACGTACACGGGTGGCCACTCGGACGAGATGGACTTCACTTCGAACTTGGATTCGGCGTGTACACGCGTCTCTAGCGCGTGCAGATACGGGTCGAGCCATGAGAGCAGGCGGCAAACCCCCTTGACGATTGCGAGTTGAACCTGCTCGTCGACCTGTGGGTCAAAGCATGCATCGTCGACAAAGAAGTCGCCTGAACGAGCGGCGCGTTGAAGCAGGTGAACCGGCGCTTCCACCGTATCCGCTCGTGGCGGGTTACTTAGATCGATGCGGTTCAGCAGCGTCGCGAACGCAATCGCGGTTCGCCTTGGATTTTCCTGCACGCGGTGACTGGTTACGCTACTGCTAGAAAGTGGCCCTGTGAGGCGGAGTTGTCCGTCTACCAGTTCGAGACCGAGATACTCTTCGAGGGTGCTGGCCATGGCATCAGTCTCCGCAAGAATCTGCTAGGTCCCCGCGTCCAACCCGAAGTCCACCGACCGCGCCTGGTGGGTGATCGCGCCGGTGCTGATGCGGTCCATGCCGGTCAACGCGACGGCGCCGATGGTCTCGAGGGTGATCCCGCCGCTGGCTTCGAGGAGTATGCGGCTGCCCACCCCGTCGCGCATGGCGACGGCCTCGCGCAGGGTCTCCGGGGGCATGTTGTCCAGCAGGACGATGTCCACGAGGCCGGGGGAGGCCTGTTCGGCCTTCAGGACGGTCTTGAATTGTTCGAGTGAGTCCACCTCGATCTCGACGAACTGCAGCGTGAAGCGATCGCGGGCGGTCTTGAGTTCGCTGAGGATGCTTTCGAGGCCTCCTGTTGCCATGGCGATGTGGTTGTCCTTGACCAGCACGGCGTCGTACAGGCCGATGCGATGGGAGTACCCGCCGCCACAGCGCACGGCGTACTTCTCGATCAGCCGGTGGCCGGGCGTGGTCTTGCGCGTGTCGAGCAGGCGGACGCGGTCGGGGTCGGCGCCGGCATCGCGGATGGCGTCAATGTACCGGCCCGTCAGCGTGGCGATGCCCGAAAGGCGCGAGACGAGGTTGAGCATGGTCCGCTCGATGGCGAGGACCGAAGCGCGCGGGCCGGACAGTTGGCCGAGCAGGGCGCCGGGCTCGACGCGCGTGCCGTCGGCGATGGCCGGTTGCCAGGTGACGGCGCTTTCCGAGAACGCCTGGCAGATGGCCGGGACAAAGGCGAGGCCGGCGACGGTGGCCAACTGGCGGCTGCGGAGCTCCGCGTTCACCGGTGCGTCGGATTCGCGTTCCGGCTCACAGAGCAGCGAGGTGACATCGCCGGGCTTGCCAGAGGTGCCGAGGTCTTCATCGACGCACAGTTCGAGCAGGCGCTGGACGTGGCCTGAAGCCAGCACGCGCGCTGCGTAGTCGTCGAGCGACAGTTCGTTCCAGTCGGTCGCGGGCCGGGTGGAGGGCGTGGGAGGGGTGGGCAAAGTCATGCGCTCAGACCGATCGGATGCGTTCGATGGCGCCGGTGGTGCTGCGCCCGGCGAGCAGTTCGACGAGGGTGATCTCGCCGCCGTAGGACTCGACGATGTCTCCGCCGACGACTTGGTCTTTGGTGTAATCCGCACCCTTGACGAGCACATCGGGTCGCAGCGTCTCGATGAGTTTCAGAGGCGTGTCTTCCTCGAAGACCACGACGACCGCGACCGATTCGAGTTCGCTGAGGACGGTGACGCGATCGTCTTCGTCGTGAACGGGGCGCTCGGGGCCTTTCAGGCGCTGGACCGATGCGTCGGAGTTGAGGCCCACCACGAGCAGGTCGCCGTGCTCGCGCGCCTTGCGGAGCAAGGAAATGTGCCCAGCGTGGATGATGTCGAAGCAGCCGTTGGTGAAGACGATCTTCTTGCCCTCGCGCCGGGCGGCCTCGATCTCGATGCGGGCCTCGTCGAGGGTGCGCCGCTTGCCGATGAGGTCCTTGGCCTGCACCAGGACGGCGTGGTAGATCCGCTCGAAGGGGATGGGCTGGACGCCGAAGACCTCAACTTCGAGCCCGGCCGCGGCGTTGGCGAAGCGGACCGAGTCGGCCCAGTCGATGCCGTTGGCCCGGGCGGCCATGAGCGCGGCGAGCACCATGTCGCCCGCGCCGGTCACGTCGTAGACCTGGCGGGCGATGGTCGGCAACGCGCAGGGTTCGGCGTCGCGCTCGAGCAGCAGGGCGCCGTCGCGATCGAGCGTGAGGACGACGGCTTCGCAGTCGAGTTGAGACGCGAGGCGCTTGGCGAGCGCGGCGTTGTGCGCAGCGCGTTCGTCGGTATTGCCCTCGGTGAGGGTGGTCAGCCCGGTCGCGCGCTCGGCCTCGGTGCGGTTGGGCGTGATGGCGGTGCAGCCGGCGTACTTGGTGTAGTCGTCGATGGATGCGGGGTCGATGAGGATTGGCTTGCCCGCCTCGCGTGCGGCTTCGATGACGCGCAGGCACAGGTTCGGGCAGCACACGCCCTTGTTGTAGTCCTCGATGGCGACGACATCGGCCTCGGGCAGCGCGGCGGTGAAGGCCTCGACGATCCGGTCGACCACATCATCGGCCAGCGGCTGGCGCGACTCGAAGTCCACGCGGAACATCTTCTGCGGGTGGCGGTGCTGGGCGAGGCCGATGAGGTTCCGCTTGACGGTGGTGGGGCGGCTGGGGTCCCGGACCAGCCCGGCGGTGTCTATGGCCGAGTCGGCCAGGGCCTTCGAGAGCAGGTCGGCCTCGCGGTCGTCGCCCATCACGCCGAAGCAGCGGACCTCGGCGTGCATGGCGACGAGGTCCATGCAGACGTTCGCCGCCCCGCCGGGGGTCTCGACGGTCCGCCGAGCGGTCAGCACGGGCACCGGGGCGTCGTTGGTGAGGCGCTCGGCATCGCCGTATACGAGCTGGTCGAGCATGAAATCGCCGACGACAAGCGCTCGGATCGGCTTCCAGTGAGCGAGTTTGTTCAGCAGTTCATCCACGAGGGGATTGTAGCCGAT
>CAXAVQ010000233.1:0-4592 GCA_963971985.1 uncultured bacterium | reverse complement strand
GCCTGGGGCGCGGTGCGGGCTTCTACGACCGGTTCCTCGAGCCGCTGGACGGCATCGAACGCGCTCCGCGCCTCATCGGGGTGTGCTTCGAGCGCCAACTCGCGGAGCGTGTTCCGGTCGAAGAACACGATCGGCGCGTCGGCGCGCTGGTGACGGAATCGGGCGTGATCGTGTGCAACGCGACGGGCGCGTAATCGTTCGCGTCGGATCGCAGCGTGAGCCGATACCATTCGGTATCACCGGGAGTTGCGCTGCGCGCCGATTGCGCTCAGGTCGCGTCTGCCCATCTCCTCCACCCCCTACCCCGATGCAGGAGTGCTCGACCATGGCCCTGCCTTCTCAGTCCGCTCGCAGCCGCAACCCTTCGCGTGGCCCCCGCTTCACGGTGAGCCGTCGTCGCCCTCGGCGCGGACGCGCCCGGCTGGTCTTCGCGATCCTCATCCTGATCGGCGGTCTGACCGCGATCTACATCTGGCAATGGGGCGGCGAGGAGAACCCCTCCGACCCGGTCGCGAGCAACGAAAACACCTCCGGCGAGCAGGACGGTGCGTCCGAGGACGCGGATTCGCGCCCGGTCAGCCGCCCGCTGAGCGCCACCAACGCGGGGACGCCCCCCGCCTCGAACAACTCCGGCGTCCGCGATCTGGTCATGGGCCAGCCGACGAACGCCGGCAACGAGCGCTCGACCACGCCGGACCCCATCGCGGTGCCGGAACCGGCTCCCAGGGAGACCACTCCGGTTACTCAACCCGAACGACCGGTGTCGGACCCGATCTCGCGCGCGGGGCGCGATGCGCAGGTGCAGTCGTTGGTCGCCTCGGGCGATGACCTGATGGGCGAGTGATCCAGGCGCGCGACGCCTACAACCGCGCGCTGCACCACCCCCGCTCGACCCCGGCCGACCGGGCGCTGATGCGCACCAAGCTCGGCGAGATGGCCCAGGAAATCACCTTTTCCCGGCGCGTCATCCCCGGCGACGAGATGTCCAGCGAGTACACCGTCCAGAGCGGCGACCTGCTCAGCACCATCGTGCGCCGTGAGGGCCTCGACGTGGAGTGGATGCTCATCGAGCGCATCAACGGCGTCTCGGCCAACCGGATCCGCATCGGCCAGACGCTCAAACTGCTTCGCGGGCCGTTCCACGCCGTGATCTCCAAGGGCGCGTACCGCCTCGACCTGTACTCCGATTTCCGGGATTCCTCGGGCAACCGGCTCTACCTCGGCTCGTACAGCGTCGGCCTCGGCGAGTACGACTCCACCCCGGTCGGCTCCTGGGTCGTCCGGTCGAACTCCAAACTGGTCAACCCGGCGTGGGTGAACCCGCGCACGGGCGAGCGTTTCGCCTCCGGAGACCCCGAGAACCCCATCGGGAACCGGTGGATCGGCATTCGGGGCACCGATTCGAACACCGAGCTCGAAGAGGGCATCGGCCTGCACGGCACCATCGAGCCCGATTCCATCGGCGACCAGATGTCCATGGGCTGCGTCCGCATGCTCAAGCCGGATATCGAGTTGATGTACGACCTGCTGGTCCCCGACGTCTCGACGGTGGTCATCCAGCCCTGATTCCGGGCTTTTCAGGCCCGTTCGGAGTACCCTAACAATTTCTATACAGACAGCCCGCGCCAGCGGCCTGTCGGCGCGCCCGGTCCGACCCGGAAAACCCTGAAATACGCTATAATCACGGGGCTATCCCGGACGCGAGTCCGGCGATCGCGACGAGCCCGGTCCGGGCCCGTCGCCCGCGCTGAAGCGGAGCCTTCTGCGACCCACGACGAGAGTTGTCTGCCCCCATGGCCGAATCCGACGCCGCGACCAACGCCAATCCGTCCCCGACCCCCGCTCCGGTGAAGAAGACCGACTACGGCGCCGACCAGATCCGCATCCTCGAGGGCCTCGAGGCGGTGCGCAAGCGTCCTGGCATGTACATCGGCGACACCGGGCTCGCGGGCCTCCACCACCTGTGCTGGGAAGCGGTCGACAACTCGATCGACGAGTGCATGGCCGGTCGGGCGACGACCGTGACGGTGCGCGTCCACGCCGACGGCTCGCTGAGCGTGTCCGACGACGGGCTGGGCATCCCGGTCGAGATCAAGAAGCACGACAACCCGCTCTACAACGGCAAGCCGGCGGTCGAGCTGGTCATGACCGTGCTCCACGCCGGCGGCAAGTTCGGCGAAGAGAACTCGGCGTACAAAGTGTCCGGCGGCCTGCACGGCGTAGGCATCTCCTGCGTGAACGCGCTCTCGGAGCGCCTGATCGTCGAGATCCATCGCGACGGGCAGGTCCACAAGATCGGCTTCACGCGCGGCGTGACCACCGAGCCGCTGCACGTCATCGGCGAGATCTCGCCCGACGCGTCGCGCCAGTCCGGCACCACCGTCACCTTCAAGCCCGACACGCAGATCTTCCCCGACATCGAGTGGAACTTCGCCACGCTGAGCCATCGCCTGCGCGAACTGGCGTACCTCAACCCCGGGACAAACATCCGCATCGTTGACGAGCGCGTCGGCGCCGACGGCAAGCCCAAGGACGAGACCTACCGCTTCGATCGCGGCCTGTTCGAGTACGTCGAGCACATCAACGCCAACAAGGGCACGCTCCACGAGATCGTCCATATCGAGGGCGAGAACGAGGCGTCCGGGCTTTCCCTCGAAGTCGCCTTCCAGTTCAACGACTCGTACTCCGACCTGATGCTGTGCTTCGCCAACAACATCCGCACGGTCGACGGCGGCACGCACCTCTCGGGCTTCAAGACCGCGCTGACGCGCACGCTGAACCACTACATCAAGAGCGCGAACCTCATCAAGGCCAAGGACCCGGTGCCCTCCGGCGACGACTGGCGCGAGGGGCTCGCGTCGGTGATCAGCGTCAAGCTCCCCGATCCGCAGTTCGAGGGCCAGACCAAGGGCAAGCTGCGCAACACCGAGGTCGAGGGCTTCGTCAGCGCGATCGTCGGCGACAAACTGCAGACCTGGCTGGAGGAGCACCCGAACGAGGCCAAGAAGATCTGCATGAAGGGCATCACCGCGGCCCAGGCGCGCGAGGCGGCCCGCAAGGCCCGCGACCTCACGCGGCGCAAGAGCGCGCTCGAGAGCGGCTCCATGCCCCACAAACTCCGCGACTGCACCACCAAGGACGTCGATCGCTCGGAGATGTTCATCGTCGAAGGTGATTCCGCGGGCGGTTCGGCGACGCAGGGTCGCAACGTGGAGACGCAGGCCATCCTGCCGCTCCGGGGCAAGCTGCTGAACGTGGAGAAGGCCCGCCTGGACAAGGTGCTGGCCTTCGAGGAGATCCGCACGCTGATCGCGGCGCTCAAGTGCGGCATCGGCTCGGACTTCGACATCAGCCGCCTGCGCTACGGCCGGATCATCATCATGACCGACGCCGATGTGGACGGTTCGCACATCCGCACGCTGCTGCTCACTTTCTTCTTCCGGCAGATGCCCGAACTGATCCGTCGGGGCAAGATCTTCATCGCCCAGCCGCCGCTGTACCAGGTCACGCGCAATCGCAAGAGCCAGTACGTGATCAACGAACGCCAGATGGACGACGTGCTCATCAGTCTCGGCACCGACGGCGCATCGCTGCAGGTGCGCGAGATCGAACTGATCGAAGAGAGCGGCGAGGTCATCGAGGCGAAGCCGAAGATCGTGCGCACGATCGAAGGGGACGAGCTGACCAAGGCCGTGAAGCTGCTGCGCCGCCTCGGCGAACTGATCGAGGTCTCCGAGCGCCGCGGCGTGCGGTTCCTCGACCTGCTGGACGCGCGAAGCCGCGACCCCAAGGGCGAGGATCGACTGCCGAGCCACCGGATCACCTGGCGCGGCGCCGACGCGTTCGCGTGGTCCGACGAGCAGGCGCGCACGATCATTCAGGAGAAGGGCCTGATGCCCGAAGAGGATGCGCTCGCCGCGAAGCAGGACGCCGAGTCGAACGGGCGCGCTGCGCCGCTCGAGAGCGACGACAAGCCGCTGGCGACCGTGCGCGAGCTGCACGAGAACAAGGAGATCGCCCCGATCATCGAGCAGCTCGCCGAGATGGCGATCGATATCGACGACTACGGGCTCGTGCAGGAAGAGGCGGTCACCGGCGAGAAGCTGCCGACCAAGTACGCCTGGGCGATGCAGAAGAAGCAGAGCGCCAAGGTCGCCGACGATGAGTCGGACGAAGAGGGCGACGAAGAAGCCAGCGAGTCGCCGGCGTCGAAGATCATCGAGGCCGCGTCGATCCCGGACATCCTCGCGACCCTGCGCGACCTCGGTCGTCGCGGCATGGAGGTCAAGCGGTTCAAGGGGCTGGGCGAGATGGACCCCGAACAGCTCTGGGAGACCACGATGGACTTCGAGAAGCGCACGCTGATGCGCGTCACGTGGGACCAGGGCGAGGCGGCCGACGAACTGTTCACGACGCTGATGGGCGAGAATGTCGAGCAGCGCCGGAGCTACATCGAGAAGCATGCGCTCGAGGTCAAGCAGTTGGATGTCTAGGGCAGCCTGTCCGGCCCACGACCCACGCCGGCAGGCGAGACACTTATGAGCCAAGAGCGCTGGTTCGGAGATCACCGGTCAACCGGTCTTGTCGACTGG
>CAXAVQ010000232.1:0-4600 GCA_963971985.1 uncultured bacterium | reverse complement strand
GGCCCAGAAACGTGAACTGGTTCACGTACAGCTGCCCGAACGTGGCCTGCAGCGTGTTGAACAGATCATTGATCGGCACGCCGAGATTCTTGGCCTTTTCGCGATCGGCCTTGATCTTGTAGCGCGGCACATCCGTCGTCAGCGTCGTGCGCACGCGCTGCAGCTCGGTGGTCGCGGCATGGAAGCATCCGCCAGGATGGAGGCGTGGGGAACGCTTTCCGGCTGGGTGCGGGCCGATCGCGGCGAGCCTTTCGACGGGTTCCACGGCGGGATGATCGCGCTGGAAGACCCGGCGGTGCTGGGGCGTCTGCTGGTCAGCGATCAACGCGGAGAAGGGCTGTACGCGCATGCGCCGGGGGCACGGTTCGTGAACCGATACGCGCGGTACGACGCGCGCGAGGACTACGCCGAGTCGGTGCGACTGTTCATAGAGGATCCGGATCGGCTGATCCGCATCGATCCGACTAAGTTCATGTTCATCAATGCGCTGGGCTACAACGCGGCGCTGCGTCTTGACGAGCCGGGCCCGCTGTGGCTCGGTTCAGAGGCCATCGAAGAACGGGGCTGGGGGGATCTGGTTCAGCGTGGCGCGAGGGAACTGCTGGAAGGCCGAGAGGGCATCAGCGTGGACCCGCGAACGGTTGCCGGCCTGCTCCGGGCACACAGGTCGGTGCTGAGCGCGGGTGGCTTGCCCGACTGCGATGTCTTCGACGCGGCCCCCCCTGATGCTCCTGAGGTCGTCCGTCGAGCGTTGAACCCGGAGCACTTCTCTGCGGAGATCGATGGGAAGCGGTTCGGACCGCCAGCGGGGGAGGTGCGACGTCTGTTCGATGGGGCGGTCGCCGACTGGTTCGACGACGACGCGTTCTGGCGCGGTATGGACGGCCTCGTGGAACCGGACGGGGAGACCGTTGAGGGCGAGTTCGCGGATCTTGCGGACATCGAGGATCCGCAGGCCCGGGCGATGGCGGCTGCTCGGCTGTTCTCCAAGTGCGGAGTCCTCAGCGACCGGCGAGCGGCTGAGATGATGGCGCGTGAGGTCCGCGCGATGCGAGCGTCCAACCGACACCTGCTCGCGGAACTCCTGAAACTGCGCTACGCGCTCGGCACGGGGTCTTCCGTCTCATCAGACCTCGTCGATTGGTGGGCGGAGTCAGTCGCCGAAGGAGGCGACCGGTACGACGCGATCGAACTCGGCCGCGGCGTGGTCGACCTGTTGCTCCGCGAAGGCGAGGTGGATCGAGCGATCGAGGTCGCGCGGTCCATGCGCGGCGATGCCTGGGGCTTGCTCCGGAGAGTCGATGCGTTGTGCGCGATCGCCGGGGTCACGGGCGATGCGTCCCTCCTCGATGAGGCATCGGCCACATTGGAGGGGCGACCGAATACGGAACTGATCGAGTACCTGGAACGGATGATCGGAGAAGCGCGTCATGCGATCGCCGACGCGGAGGAGAGCGACGAATGATGCGAGTTGTGATATCGAGGTGGATCGCGAGCGCGGTCCTTGCCGGCGCGATCGCGCCGTGGGCGTCGGGTCAGGTCGATTACCGCGCCCAGCAGAGCGCGGTGAAGGACCAGGGCCAGCGCGGGACGTGTGCGGCGTTCTCGGTGTGCGCCGCGATGGAGACGTTCCCGGGCGTGCCGACGGACCTGAGCGAGCAGATCCTCTATGCGACGATCAAGCTCCACCAGAACAACACCGATCTGTGGCGCCGCGCGCTCGGGATCGACCCGACGATCTCGGAGGGCGATGCGCTCGGGACGTACGCGCAGCTCGCGCGCACGCTCGGCACCTGTCCGGAAGATGTGTTCCCGTACAACCCGAACCCGAAATCGGTGCCGGACTCGGTCCCGGACGAGGTTCGGCGTTACATCGAACTGGCGCAGGTGACGCCGGAGGATCTCGAGCAGCTCCGACGCGCGGTCGGCGTGTTCCGCCTGGAGATGGCCGACGACGGCCTGCTGCAGTTCGATGACGCGAAGGACGTCGAACGGATCAAGGCTGAACTGGACAAGGGGCGGATGGCGATCCCGGTGAGCTACATCATCCACGTCACGGCCTGGCCCGGCATCGACGAACTCGGCAACATCGACGCTACCGGCGTTCGAGATATCGTCCACCCGGGCATGCTCGAGCAGTTCGGGCGTCCCGGCGAGACGTGGATGACCTACAACGAGGCCAAAGCGTCGTGCATGACGACCGGCGAAGACCTGATCGAGGGCCTGGCGAGCGGTAAGTGGGTGCGCCGGGCGCACTCGGCTCAGGACGCCTACGGCGGGCACGCCGTCACCATCGTCGGCTACGACGACATCGGGTTCATCGTCAAGAACTCGTGGGGCACCGGGTGGGGGACCGACGGCTACTGCCGGATCGCGTTCGACTACCACCGGCTCTACGCGATGGAGGCCCTGCTCATCGACGGGGTGACGATCCACCAGTGGCCGTCGAGTTCGCTCAAGCGCCGCCCGGAGATCGAGAACGCCCGCTGGCGAGTGAAACTGACGCCGGCGCGGGACGACTCCGGCCTGACGCTTTCGACCTGGGCGCTGGCGGCCCGGCAGCCGGATGTGCAGGTCGTCGAGTACACGGTGTACACCTCGTCGGGCGACGCCGAGTGGGATGTGCTGACGCGTACGAAGGTGCTGGTGACGGATCAGCAGAAGGAGTGGTCGGCGCCGCTTACGCTCTCGCCGGACCAGACTGAGAGGCTCGTGAAGGCGGGGACGGCGCTGATCAAGGTGCGCTACGGGTACTTCACGCTCGACGACCCAACGCGGATGGAAGACGCGGTCTTCCCGGCGGAGCGCCAGTACGGTCCGTTCAGGGCTCGCGTGGACCGGGCGAAGGATTTGATCCCCACAACAGGTGGCTAAACTCGCGGGCCGCCCGATTTCCCTTTGAATTCAGCGCTCCGATCTCTACCTTAAAGAGGGATGGGCTGATTTCCGTGCGTCAGCCCGCATCGGGAGCGGAGAGTCTCCGCGACCGTCCGACCGTTCTGTGCGCACAGGAGGAGAAGAGACGTATGAAGAAGATTACCGCATTGGCTGTGGCCCTCGTTGCGGGGGCTGCCACGTCGGCGTTTGCAGGGACGCCCTCGCAATTCCTGGTCGTTCCTGACTCGAGCAACGACATTCTCGTGACGTTCGATCCGTTCGACGGCTCGCTGGTCAACTCGAACTTCGCGACGATCGGCGGAGGCACGCCGAAGCACGCGCTCCAGGTTGGCAATGAGATCTGGGTGAGCAACCAGCTCACGGACCAGATCGACCGCTTCACGCTGAACGGCGCGTTCGTCTCGTCGATCACCGGCGCGATGGACAACATCAAGGGCATGGAAGTCGTCGGGAACGAGGTCTGGGTGACCAACGCCGGGACGAACAACGGTGCCCCGGGCGACGCGATCGTCAAGATCGACATCGGCAGCGCGTCGCTCACCGGCTTCACGGCCACCAACGGCACGCTGTTCGACCTGGTGAACTACCAGGGCCAGGTCCTCGGCACGAACATCGACACCGAAGATCTGGAGTTTTTCGATGCCGCCGGCAATTTCGCCAGCGTGTTCCACGCATCGGACGGCGTATCCGGTATCGACTTCCCGCAGCAGGCGTTCGCACGTGACAACGGCGGCCTGCTCGTCGCGGGATTCTCGTCGCCCTCGGGTGTGTACGCGTATGACTCGGCCGGCAACGACCTCGGCATCATCGCCGGTATCGACGGCGGTGCACGTGGCGTCTACGAGCTCGGCAACGGCAACATCATGTGGACCAACGGCGGCGGGGTCTGGGTGACCGACCCGAACACCGGGGAGGTCACGAACGTCTACGACGGCGGTTCCGGCCAGTACCTCGTCGTGATCCCGGCTCCGGGTGCGGCGGGACTGCTGGCCCTGGCCGGCTTCGCATCGACGCGTCGGCGTCGCTGAGACGATTCCATCTCTGTTTGAGTACGCGGCCGGCGACTTCCCAGTCGCCGGCTGTTTTTTTGGTCAGAAGCCGGGTGCGACGGCGGTTTCATTGGTTCAGGGCGGGAATAAGGTCGGGCACGGGTTCGCTACACTTCCCTGAAATCCCTGGCGCCGCTCCGGGAGTGACCCGGGCCGGCGTGCGTTTGAACCGAGGAGAGGCCGAAGACAATGATTTCCAAACTATTTGGACGGGGCGGGGTTGGACATGGCTGGGCGAACCGGGGCCCGGTGCTGTGTGCGATGGCCGGTGTGATCGCGACGGGTGTTGCCGGCGCCGCGTCGGCGCAGCCGGTACCGACCGAGCAGCCTCTGGCCGAGCCGGCGGGCGAACGGGTCGACTTCGAGATTTCGTTCGAGGAGGGTGACGTGTTCGCGTATCGCACGCGGATGGACCTGCGGATCGAGCAGGAATTCGCCGAGGGCGAACTGGCCGAGCAGGTGCTGGCCTACGACGTGACCACGCGCTTCACCGTGCAGGGCGTCGAGGAAGACGGCACCGCGACACTGTCGATGAAGGTGACCGAGGCGACCGTGAACATCACCGACGGCGAGGAGACGCTGAGCGTCGAGGTCGGCGAGCTCGCCGAGGGTGAGGAGTACGCGACGCCCTACGCCGCGTCGCTCGCGAACAA
>CAXAVQ010000231.1:0-4611 GCA_963971985.1 uncultured bacterium | reverse complement strand
TTCGCCTCTCCTCCAGCCGATCCCGTTCCCTGCCGCGTGCGTCGTCGCGTGTATTGTTCGAAGCGTCAGTCTGCCACAAATTGGGGTATCGCGAAAGGCCGTGCACGGGAGACCTCACGGTTCTGCCAAGTTCAGGTACTTCGCGCAGTTCGAGCCGCTCATCGGGCTGCAATACGGGCACGGTCCGGTCGTAGTGGTGTGGTGCGAGGGAGCCGAGCGTCAGCGGGCGCGTCGCCCTGAACCGTACCTTTTCGAGAAGGCCCAGCGATGAAGCAGAATCAGATGTGGAGCGGATGTGTAGGACGTGAGTCGGTCGGTCGTGGTGTGCGAGCGGTGCTGCTCGCGACAGCGGTCGGGCTGCTCGGGCTGCCGGGAACGGCCCTGGCCCAGGACGGAAACGGACCTCGCGGTGATCGTCCGCAGCAGCGGGACGGGGCTCGGGACTTCGGGCGGATGTTCGGCGGCATGGGCCAGCAGGATCAGATCCAGGAGGCGGACGTCGAGCTGATGGTGAGCGTGCTCGAATTCGACGAGGTCCAGTCGCAGCTCGCCGAGGAGCTGTTCGCGGATCTGCGCGACCAGCGGACGCAGCTCATGGTCGAGATGCGCGAGCAGATGCAAGCGCTGCGCGGCGAGGGCGGTCGCCCGGATCGCGAGTCGATGGAGAAGTTCCGCGCGATGGCCGAGGAGGCCCAGGCGAAGGCTTCGGAGATGGAGAAGGTGTTCTACGAGGACATCAAGCTCGTGCTGACCCCGGAGCAGCGGGAGAACTGGTCGTCGTTTGAGACGAGCCGGGATCGGGCTCGTGCGCTTCGGAGTGTCGGTGGGGCGATGGACGTGTCGCGCGTGTTCGCGACCTTCGCCGAGAAACACGAGGGTGCGCTCGGAGAGAACGAACTCGCCGGCGCGAAGGCGCTCGCCTCGCGGTTCGAGAGCGAGATCGATCGGCAGATCGCCGAGCGCGCGAAACTGCTCGAGCAGGGTCGTCCGGAGCCTGGCGATGGCGGCTTCGACCGGGACGCGATGCGCGAGATGTTCATGGCGCGCCGTGAGGCCGACGAGAAGCTCGGAGAGATCGCGACGCGCTACGCCGATTCGATCGAACGGACGCTGCCGGTTGAACTGCGCGAAGCGTTTCGCTTCGAGATCAACCGGGCGTCGTTCGGTGGCATGATGCGCCGCGGGAACATCGTCGAGCGGGTCGAGACGGCGCTCAAGGACGAGAACCTTGACGAGGCCCAGAAGCAGGCGATCCTCGCCATTGAAGCCGATATGCACAAGCAGTACAACGTTCTGGCCAAGGAGATCGCGGACATGCGTGCTCAGGCACGCGAGCGTCGAGGACAGGACAACGGGCGGGGCGGTCAGCGTGGTGGCGATCGCGAGGGCGGCGTCGATCTGCGCGAGCGCGTGGAGGAGATCGAGACCGAACTGAGCACCCGACTGCGTGCGGTGCTCGGCGAGGGCGACGTCTGACCCTGATTACGGTGTCGGAGCTGCGGCTCAGTCGCCGTAGCGCGTGCGCTCGATGCCGGCGAAGTTCCCGTCGGCGTCGAGCGTGAGAATGAAGAGGTCTCCGTAGTCTTCCTCGGTGAGGAAGACGTCACCGGGGCCGCCGAGTTCGGCGATGATCATCGGGACCGTGTTGCTGTGGCCGACCACGAGCACGGTCCCTTTCGTTGCGCCGTCGCGGATCTCCTCGGCGAGTGAGCGGAGGTCGTTGGGCCGGGCCGTGGCGTTGATGACCCGTGGCTCGACCCCGAGGCGATCGGCGAGCGGCTGCGCGGTTTCGATTGTGCGCTTGAACTGCGTGGTGATGATGGTGCGCACACCTTCGGATACCGGGAGCAGGGACAGGGCTTCTGCACGCTGGACGCCGCGCTCCGAGAGCGAGGGGTCTGCGGAGAACCGTCCCTTCTCGGCGTGTCGGGTGACGAGAACGGTGCGTTCGGGTTGCGGTTCATCCATGGCGGGCGTCTGGGAACTTGGTGTGGCACAGCCCGCGAGCAGCAGTGTGCTCAGCAGGGTGGCGACGGCGAGGATTCTTGGAGCGACGGGCATCGGGTCAGGTCACGCAACTCAGGAGCCAGAGGGCGAGCATGACGCCGACGAAAAGCAGCAGGATGACCGCGAGCACGGTTTTGGCGTGCTGGACAGACTTTGCTTTGACTTTGCGGTTGCCGCCGCGATGTTGGGTTTTTTGGCTCATAGGTTCATGGTAGCGGCGGTTGCCTCGGCGTTTCGAGGAGATTCATCGTGTTTTGGTCTGGTCCTCGATCTGGTTCCTGGCATCAGCCCAGCGAGACGGTGTCGCGCGGGTACTGATAGGTCGCGTGAGGCCTCTGCGTGCTGAGCAAAGCGGACAGCAGAGACAGCGCTCCGACCCGTCCTAAGAACATGGTGATCGTGATGATTACTCGGCCCGCATCGGACAGTTCTGCTGTTGCGCCGAGGGAGAGGCCGGTGGTGGTCGATGCACTGATCACCTCGAAAAAGAGCGGTTCGAAGGGCATCGACTCGGTGATATCGAGCAAGAGCACCGCGCCGGCGATCACGCCGAGGAGTCCCGCGGCAACGGTAGCGGCCCGTTTGACGAGTTCGTCGGGGAGGGCCCGCCCGAAAGCCTCGACCTCGGGACGGTTGCGGATCGTTGAGACGACGGCCAGGACGAGCAGGGCGAAGACGACGGTTCGCATGCCGCCGGCGGTCGACCCGGGGCTGCCCCCGATCATCATCAGGACCATGAGGATGAACCGGGATCCGGCCTCGAGTTCTTCCATCGGAACGCTGGTGAACCCGGCGGTTCGAGCGGTCGTGGACATGAACACGCTGTCGAGCGCCGCCTGCGGGATGGGGCCGTGGTGCCCGATGACTTCGACGAGGAAAATGCCAAGAGCTCCGGCGCCGAGGAGGATGGCGCTGGTGACGAGCACGATGCGTGAATGGGTGCTCAGGCGGACCGGTTTCCTCTTTCCAGTGAGTCGGTTGCGTAGCCACCCAGACGCGTCTTCGAGGACGATGAACCCGATCCCGCCGAGGATGATCATTGGCGTGATGGCCAGAAACAGCGCAGGGCTGGATCGCAGACCGATCATGCTCTCACCGGTGATGTCGAAGCCGGCGTTGCAGAACGCCGAGATGCTGTGGAAGACGGCGAGCCAGAGCCTGGTATCCCATGCGACGGCTTCGCCCGGCCAGGTTAGGAAGAGGATCGTCGCGCCGATCGCTTCGAGCGAGAGCGTGGTCAGGACGATGAACAGCGTGAACCGCGCGATCCGTTGCGGCGGGTATTGGTCCATGGCGACGCTGAGACTGATCTGTTCGCGGAAACTGACCCTTGCACCGACGAGTAGGGCGAGGGTCGAGCCGAAGATCATGACGCCGAGCCCGCCGATCTGGATCGCGCCGAGGATGACGGTCTGCCCGAAGAAGGTGAACCCGGTCGCCGTGTCGCGCACTCCCAGGCCGGTGACGCAGGACGCGGACGTGGCGGTGAAGATGGCGTCGATCCAACTGATGGGGGCATCGGGGGGTGTTGCGGCCGGTAGTTTGAGCAGGCAGGCGCTCACGCTGATGAGCATCACAAACGAGAGCGGGAAGAGGAGGGCGGGACGATTGGTGTAGCGTGCGAACACGCCGTTGAGGCGGATGGCGAACGCAAGCCCGAACGCCGCAGCTGTGGCCTCGGCGACGCCCGGGACGCCGGTGAGTTCCGCGACGGCCGCGATCAGAAGCATCGGTTCGCCGACTCGGCCGAAGCTAAGCGGCCATCGTGGCCCGGGGGGGCGGTTCCAGAGGACGTCCCGCCAGATGACCATCGCGCCCCACGGCATGATCAGGTAGAGCAGTGAGTGGACGAGGGCAGGCAACGCGGGGGTCGCGAAGCCGTGCTCGAACGCTACCGACGCCGCGGCGATCCAGGCCAGAAGTGTGGCGAGCATCGCACGAGAGACACCGGGCCCGATGGGTCTGAGCGGCCGGTATTCGTGTCGGCGGGGCTGCATCGGCGATCTCCAGCGATGGAGGATACTGCTGCGCCGGGCGGGCGGGGTTGATCAATGAAAATTGCGGTCATGCGACGTCGGAGTCGCGAATTGGCCTAGAATCGGATGCCTGTTCCCACAGAATCTGTAAAGGCGACGACCCCATGGCGGCTCTCCAGCACGAGGTGAACAAGAAGCGTCCGTTTGACCTGCCCGAGCAGGAGGCGTTCCTGAACCTGATCCGGACGGCGGCGGACCTGGAGGGGCCGTTGCTCGGGGTGCTCAAGCCGCACGGTCTGACGCCTTCGACCTACAACGTGCTCCGGATCCTGCGCGGGTCGGGCAAGGCCGGGCGCCACGCGTCGGACATCGGGTGCGACATGGTGGTGCGCGTGCCGGATGTGACCAGGCTCGTGGACCGGTTGGAGCAGCGGGGGCTGGTGGAGCGTGAGCGGAGCACTTCGGACCGGCGGGTGGTGGTGGTGCGGATTTCGCGTGAGGGTCGGGCGCTGCTGAAGAAGCTCGACGGGCCGGTGCTGGAGGTGCATAGGGACCAGCTCGGGCACCTGAGCGCTGAGGAACTGAGGACCCTGAACGGGCTGCTGGTGAAGGCCCGGAAGGCCGAGGG
>CAXAVQ010000230.1:0-4623 GCA_963971985.1 uncultured bacterium | reverse complement strand
GTCGTGTCGGTGAAGCGCAACCTGTTCGAAGCCGAAGCGGTGGCGCTGCACCCCGACGGGGAGTTCATCTGTCGGGCGGTGCGTCGGCATCGATCGCTGGCGAAGGTCGGCTACTGGCTCGCGGCGTCGGCGCTGATCGCGCTCGGTTTGATCGGGATGGTCGCGGGGCTGTCGCAGTCATCGTCCACGCTTCAGGCACTGGTCACGGTGTTCACGGTTGTCTACCTGATCGTGGCGATCACGCTCGCGGTGCGGTTCGCGCCGCACTCGCCGGTCGTCGTGCTGCTCGATGACACCGAGCGAGCGAACGCGTTGCCCGTGCTGGTGCTCAAGCGCGGGTCGCGATTCTCGATCATGGGCGATGTCTCGACGATGATGGCGGAGGTCGAGGGCGAGATCGGGCGCCTGCGCCGGTACGGCACGAACAGCAGCAACTACTCCGCTGGTCAAGCAGAAGTCTGCGCTCGGCGACTACGTGCTCGATCTCACCGATGACCTGGATCGAGAGGTCGATCGGCGCGCCCTGACGCTGGCGGCACTGACGGTGGTGCTGAATCGAGAGAACGCGAAGTAGGCGTCAGGACGGGATCGGGAGCGTCGCGAAGCGGATCGAAGCGCAGCGGATGAGCCAGCGCCGGTCCGAAGCGCAGACGAGGATGAACTCGACGCCGTGCTCGGGCAGCAGCGAACGGATGCACAGCTCGCTCCAGACAATCGGGTCGTTGGGATCGGGCTGGTGCGTCTCGGGATCGGAACAGGCCAGTCCGGCATGGCCTTCGGCGATGAGGCGCATCGGGCCGCCCCAAGGGTGCGGACCGTCGGCTTCTTCGGTCGTGGCCTGGAGTGAAAGGTCGATGACGATCCGTTCATTGCTCGCGTCGATGGCCTCTATCGACGCACCCTCGAGCAGGGTCGGGTCGAGCAGGCAACGGGACTCGGCGTCGATGCGCTGAGCGATCGGGCGGGATTCCTTGAGCACTGCGCACCGGATTGAAGCGCGCGTGGCGCTCCCGGCCCGGCTTCGTCGGGGGACGTCGTCGAGATGGGTGAGGAAGTTGGCGTGCATGGGATCGAGACGGCGCGCACCGGGGGCGGCTCCGAGTTATCCCTTCGGCCGAGTATCCGGCCTGGTTTCTGGCGAGTGGCGTGATGCCCGGAAGTGAGGCTGCGATTGTCGGTCGGGCTGGATATGACGATGCGGCGCACGAAAAAGCCGCCCTTCTGGGCGGCTTGAGGTTCTCGGAACCGGCGGTTCTGCGCGGGCTGTCCGGGATGGATCAGCGCTTGGAGAACTGGAAGCGACGGCGGGCACCGGCCATGCCGTACTTCTTGCGTTCGACCTCGCGTGCGTCGCGGGTGAGGAAGCCGTGCTCGCGGAGGACGCCTTCGAGGTTGGGGTCGTATTTTTTGAGGGCGCGGGCGATGCCGAGGCGAAGGGCCTGGGCCTGACCCATGTAGCCGCCGCCGTGCATGCGGACGACCACATCCATCTTTCCGAACGTGTTGGTCACCTTGAGGGAGGCAATGGCATCATTGCGATCGCGCATCTCGGTGAAGTACTCATCGACGGTCTTGGCCTGCTTGCGCGTGATTTGGACCTTGAAGTCGCCGTTGCCGGGCTTGAGGCGGACGCGGGCGACGGCGCTCTTGCGACGACCGGTACCCCACCACCAGCCGTGGGCGTCGGGCTTCTCGGGAGCGGCGGTCACGGCGACCGGATCGCTCATGTCGAGGTTCTCGCTGGAGGTCGGGCTGGAGATGCCGGTGTCGAGCGAGGGGGTGCCGACGACTTCGCTGGTGTTCTGCTCTTCGTTCATATGGATCTGGCTCGTTTCTGGTGTGTACCTGTCGGGCGCGTTCGCCCGGGTTTCAGGGAAGGGTCACGCGCGGGCGTGTCCTTGCGGATGGGGAACGGTGTGGATTACTTCCAGGAGGGGAGTTCGGTGGGCTGCTGGGCCTGATGGGGGTGCGAGTCGCCCTTGTAGACCTTGAGCTTGCTGAGCATGCTGCGACCGAGGCGCCCCTTGGGGATCATGCGACGGACGGCGTCCTCGATGAGCGACTCGGGCTTGGACTCAAGAATCTGGTTGTAGGTCTGGGCGCGGAGGCCACCGGGGTAGCCGGAGTAGCGGGTCTTGATCTTCTGGTTGCCCTTGTCGCCGGTCATAACGACCTTCTCGGCGTTAAGGACGATGACGAAGTCGCCGCTGTCGATGTGGGGCGTGTAGTCCGGGCGGTGCTTGCCCATGAGGACGGTGGCGATATCCACGGCCATGCGACCGAGGCGTTTGCCGTCGGCGTCGACGATGAACCAGTTCTTCTGGATTTCGTGGGGCTTGGCGAAGGTGGTCTGACGCATCGGTGCGTCCTTTCGGGCTTTGGCGTTGCTCGGAACGAGTGCGGCACGATCGACGATGCCCGCCTGTTGCGCCTTGAGGTCAGGGGCAACCGCGGGTTTCGAGGCCAGAGGGCCAACACAGCCCAGAGTCCTCTCGGCCCGCCGGAGCAAAGAACTGGCTGAAAAAGCCGGTCCCGCACGTGTCGCGAGCGCGTGTTTCGGGATGGACTCGTCGCGGAAAGGCCTCAGACCCACCTGCGGCCCAAGACGAGGGGCGGAGATCGTACCAGAACGGGTCGACCGGTCAAGCGACGAGAAAGAGCGATGATATTACCTATTGCAACATAGACATACTCTGCGAACGCGACAGTTTTCCCATCTTCACCACGAAACGGGCAGACGGATCGGGCCCGACTGCCGAAGATAGGGCCTATGGATGGATCTTCCCCGTTTGGCGAGCGCGATTCGAACCCGGAGCCTGGCTCTCCGATGAGCCGCGATGGGCAGTTTTCCGCGCCGGAGCGGCTCACGGAGTCGTCGAATCCGAATCGCGGCCGGGTCTGGTCGAAGGTCCTCTGGGTCCTGATCATCGTCTCGTGTCTCGGCCTGCACGTGCTCCAGATGGTGTCGCAGGAGGCGCTGACCGAGGACCCGACGCCCGAGCCGGACCAGGTGCAGAGCATGGAGCTGCGGTATTTCTCGCGGGTCACCTTCGGACTCGAGGAGTTGTCGGGCGGAAGCGGGAGCATGTCCAGCATCGCGGGCAGCCCGACGGACATGCTTGATGATGTGGCCACGGGCCCGATCGAGCAGCTTCGGGCCGCGATCGTGGTCGCTGCCGCGCTGAACGACTACCAGCAGGCCGAAACGCTGCTTCAGGACGCTGAGCGATCGCTCGAGAGGTTGGAGGGGGGTATCACGAACACCGGCGACCCGCGAGCCGAAGCCGCCGCCGAGTGGTTCGCGTCGATGCGCGAAGACATCGCCATCGTCCGAACCGTGATCGAACATGAGAATGCTGCCGGGCTGGATACCGATGTCGCCGATCGGCTCGAAGCTCGCCATGGCGACTTCGGCGAGATGGTCCGAGTCATCGGCGCACCGGAGTCCGACCCGCTCAGGCAGCGGTTCGCTCAGCGCGGGGTACAAACGACGGTCGCGGCGGTGGTGATCGTCGGTACAGCGGGGCTTGCGATTCTCTCCGGCTTTGTCCTGGGGATCGTCGCTCTCGTGCTGCTGGCGACAGGCAAACTGCGCCGCCGGCTGAACGTGCAGAGTCAGTGGAGCCACCGCGATCGCACGCTGCTGCTCGAAGCGTTCATGCTGTTCCTCGTGGGCTTTGTCGTGGTAACAACCGCCGCGGCATTGATTCAGCAATTCGCTGGAATTGACCTCTCGCCGGTGCTGATCTGGCTGCTGCTGCTGACGCCGTTCTGGCCCCTGCTGCGCGGGATGTCGTGGAGCCAGCTCCACCTGGCGCTGGGCTGGCACGCCAACGGCAAGGGCGTCGGCGGGGCGATCAAGGAGGCGTCGTGCGGGGTGGTCGGGTATCTGGCCGGCCTGCCGATCGTGGTGCTGGGGTTCCTGATCTCCCTGGGCCTGATCAGCGTCCTGCGGAGCGAGCCGTCGCACCCGGCGGTCAGCGAAGCGATGAACGCGGACCTGAAAACGGCGATCAAGCTGTTCGTGCTGGCGTCGCTCTGGGCCCCGATCGTCGAAGAAACCGTGTTCCGCGGGCTGCTGTACTACAACATGCGCAAGTGGGCTGCGCCGATCCTCGCGGCGCTGGTCGTGGCGTTCTTCTTTGCGATCATCCACCCGCAGGGGCTCGCACTCGTTCCGGCGCTGATGGGGCTCGCGGTGGTGTTCGCGCTGATGCGCGAGTGGCGCGGGTCGATCATCGGGCCGATGGTCGCCCACGGCATGCACAACGCGTTCATCATCACGACCGTGATGCTGCTGCTGGGTCAGTAAGACGCCCCGCTTCAGACGCCGTAGACGGCCTGCACCTTGGATTCGAGGTAGCGCATCAGCGGCTCGGACGACAGCGGCTTGCCGGTGGCGCGCTCGCAGAGTTCGCCAGCGGAGAAGCGGCGCCCGTGCTGGTGGATGTGCTCGCGGACCCAGCCGAGGATCGAACCAAAGTCGCCGGACTCGACCTGCTGGTCGCGACCGGGGATGTCGGTGCCCATCGCCTCCCAGAACTGCGCGGAGTAGAGGTTGCCGAAGGTGTAGGTCGCGAAGTACCCGACCGCGCCCATGGACCAGTGGATGTCCTGCAGGCA
>CAXAVQ010000229.1:0-4625 GCA_963971985.1 uncultured bacterium | reverse complement strand
CCATGTATTGGACCGCACGCGGACGCTACGGCCCGAAGAACTTCATGTTCGTCGAGAACACCGGCCTCTACTGGCACATCGTCGACGTCATCTGGATCTTCCTGTTCCCGATGCTCTACCTCGTCTGATCCCTCGTTCCCGAGCCTTCCCTCCAGCGCGATTCGCGGAGACCGACCCATGTCGCACGACAACGATCACCACACCGAGAACGAGGGCCTCATGCCCAACCTCGAGCACGATGGGCACGCAGACGGCCACACAGACGAGCACGGCGCGCACCACGAGGGCCACCACGTCCACGTGACTCCGTTCATGCCCATGCTCCTCGTCTTCGTCGGCCTGCTCTGCCTCACCGGCCTGACCCTCTGGACCGCCAAGGCCGAGTACTTCTACGTCTCCAATTCCGTCAACCTCACTGTCGCGCTGATCATCGCCAGTCTCAAGGGGCTGCTCGTCGCGGCGTTCTTCATGCACCTGATCTACGACAAGGCCATCAACACCGTCGTCGTCGTCGCCTCCATGTTCGCCGTGGTCCTGTTCATCACCATCTCCATGATCGACATCGGCACCCAGGACATGGTCGACAAGACCGAGAAGGGCGAGATCGCCGTCGGCGGCAGCGTCCAGATCACCGTCGACGAAGACGGCAACCGCCAGGTCGGACGGGGCGTCTATTCCCCCTTCTGGTCCGACAACCCCGGCATGTCCATCGTCGAGCAGGCTAAGAACGACCCCGAGAACGCCAAGAAGCGCAAGAAGTCCCACGCCGGCGATCACGGCGATGAATACGCTTACCCCATCGAGGACAAGCCCGATACCGCGGCCGTCCCCGATGCCGTGAACTGATACGCGTCACACAAGCACACACCCATGGCCCGAGCCGCCACGCTCATCCTGATCGCCTCCGCCCTCGGTCTCCTGACCAGCGGCTGGTTCATGATGCAGCGACTCAGCAGCCGCGAGATCGATCTCGTCTACTTCAACGACCCCGTCGGCGACACGGCCTTCAACTTCGAAGGCCACTCGGTCTCGATCGAGCGCACCGCCATCAGCCCTGATTCCAACCCCTTCGGAGCCGAGCGGGCCCTGCGCGTGTCCTACCGCGACACCGTCGTCGAATTCCCGATCGTCTCCTCCGACAAGGAAGTGCTCCCCGGCCTGCTCGGCGTGGACGACTGGTTCAAGGTGCTCCCGATGGTCACCGGCGCCGCCAGCGCTCAGGATGCGGCGGCCAAGCTGGAGTCCGGCGAACTCAAGCCGCGGATGATCGTCGCCGCCCGCTACCCCGCCGAGGGCTTCGACTCCGAGAGCTGGGGCCTCGTCCGCCGGAGCGAGTGGGGCTACTGGCTCGCCGAACTCCACCCCGAGTCCGACCCGGCGATCACGGTGGTCAAGAAGAGCTATCGCGAGCTCGACGCGCTGCACACGCCCAGCAAGTACACGCCCGAGGAAATGATCCCGACCCCCGAACAGCGCAAACGCGACCTGTGGCAGCACTACGCCATGCAGCAGGTCACACCCAGCCAGTTCTTCCGCGCCAAGGACAAGAACCTCGACTCGGCCCTGAGCGCCATGGGCTGGACCCGGCCCGCCGCCGGAGTGAGCGGGCTTGGCATCATGGTGAGTCTGGCGATGCTGGGGATGGCCCGGGTGGGGAACCGGACGGAGTTGTAGCGTTTGAGCCGGACCGAGTAAGTCCCGGCTGGCTTGCTCGCCCCGTAGCCGTCGGCGTGGGTAATTTCAACGGCGTTGCTCCGCAGATGCCGCATGGATGCGTCCGATTTCGTCGGGTTCTGGCTACCAGAGTCCAGCGATCTTGGACCGAATGTTAGGTATCGTGGAAACATGCTGCACGCCCTCTTCAGTGGATTCGTGATCCTGATGCTTGTCAGTCTCAGCCCATCTGCGGCTGCAACCCCGACCGAACCGCCAATCGATTGGACCGACCACGACCAAGTCGAGCGTGAGATCGAGGGTGTGATCGGTCGCGCGGAGCTGGGCAGGTTTCGAGGCTCAGTCGTCATCCGTGTTGGAGGCGAGAGCGTGTTCGCCCGCGGGTATGGGCTTGAAAACAGTGAATTGCGTCCGATCGATCCGGGAGTCAATCTTTTCGATATCGGGTCTGTCGCCAAGTCCGTAACTGCGGCGACCGTGCTCCGCTTGATCGAAGAAGACAAACTTTCGCTGTCGTCAACAGTCGGAGAGGTGTTCGGCGACGCCGCGGGGAACCTTACCGACGTCACCATCGAGGAACTCCTCCGCCATCGCTCCGGGCTCGGAAGCGGCGGGGGCGCGTTGTCGCAGCCGGGTGCGCTGGATTCGGCAGACGGGCTGATCGGCGCGCTCGGCCAAGTACCGCTCGGGCGCAAACAGTTCGCGTACTCGAACGCCGGGTATTTCGTCCTCGCCGCGGTAATTGAGAAGGTGAGCACAGGTTCCTTCGAGTCGATCACTCGCGAGTTGGTCTTTGAACCCGCCGATCTCGTCGGCGTTGGCTTCGTGGGGGATGGCCAGGTACCCGGCGCGAGACCGACGGCACGCGTATCCCGAGCGACTCGCGGCCGGCCTTCGATCAGCCCGATGTTCGACTACCCGTGGAACTGGGGACAGCGCGGGGCGACCGGCGTGGTCATGACCGCCGAGACGGCGGCCGATTGGTTGGAGGCGATCGAGGCCGGTGACTGGCTCACCCAGGCGTCGCGCGAAACGATGCTCGCCCCGAGCAGCGACGGCTACGGGCTCGGGCTCTACCTGGATGTCGACGAGGCCGGACGTGTCACGAGATTCTGGCACGGCGGTTCGACGGGCGGTTTTGTCTGTCACGTCAGTCGTTATCCGCTCGCGCTGGACGGGCAAGGCGCGACGGTCGTGCTGATGGCTGAGTCGTCGATCGATCTGAACGGGATAGCCGGGACGATCGAGCAGCTCATCGCACCAACGCCGCCGAAGCCGACGTTCGCGGGCGTCTACCTCAGCGCCTACACCGACACCGACGACAACGGCGTGTACTCCATCAGCGGCGACCTCCGTTGGCGAGGCATGCCCCAATACGTCGGCTCAGACGGTGCCCGGCGGATCATTGATGCCCGGCCCACGATCATTCTCGAAGACCGCGCGAGTCGGATGTGGACCCTGATACTTCGATTGGACGAAGACAAGGCCGGGCGCCTTCTTGAGCAACTCGACTCGGTGAACCGCCAGATCGCATCGGGTGGGTGGACAGACGCCTTGGCGGAAAGGCGTCACGTTCGTAGCGGACGTTCGAGACCTTGAGTTGACCGAGCACGAGTCATACATCATCGACGACGGGGCCATCCTGACGGTGCGAGCGTCGTCCGATCATCATGTTGTACTTGTGGTCACGACGCCCGACGGGACCCACGAGCTCGCTCGCGTGCGGATGGGTGGGGCTGAAACGCGGGGTCTGCAGGAACAGATCAGACAATCGATGCGATAGATGCGATAGCCGATTCTGATCCCGGCGATACAGGGTCTTCCCGGTCGGCGGGCTCGATCCAAGGTAGCTCGGTCGTCTTCTCGGGCGACTGTGTGAGTTTTTCTAGCACTGTTCGCTTCCCGCGTCGCTCGCACAACCTGCACCTGAGTCTGTCGGCCTGGGCATCACGGCCCGGGTGGGGAACCGGACGGAACTCTGAGCGGATCTCCCGATCGGCGCGCGCCAGACCCGGCCTTCCCTCGGGTTTACTTTCTGACTGCTTAGAGTGCCTGTCAGTCAGAAAGAAAGCCCTGACAGCAGACGATCTTTCTTTCTGACTGATCGCCTATCTAGGAGGCCAGAGGGCAGACGGAAAACGGATGTTCCGGATCGCGTTGGGCCGATCCGTTGGCGCTACCAAGCGTACACTTGGCTCCACTCGCCTCCCGGAGCCCTCCTTGACCTCGACCACCACGACAGCCCCCGACATGCTCGGGTCGCCTATCCCGCCGCCGGTTCCCGCCGGCGTCGCTTCGCGGGCGCGTCAGCGCTATTCGCTGCTGTCGTTCTCCCACGCCTTCATCGACGTCTTCCCCATCTTCTTCGTCGTGCTCATGCTCCCCCTGCGCGAGAAGCTCGGGCTCGCGCCGTGGCAGGTGCAGGTGGTCTACATGATCACCCCGATCTTCAGCGGCCTGTTCCAGCCGCTGTTCGCGTGGATCAGCGACAAGTACAACACCCGGGCGTTCTGCCCGCTGGGGATCCTGATCGGCTCGGTCTGCATCGGGAGCATCGGCTTCGCGCAGTCGTTCGAGCAGCTGATCGCGCTGCAGATCGTCGGCGTGCTCGCGACGGGCTTCTACCACCCGATCTCCACGGCCCTGGCCGGCCAGACCGGCGCGCGGGGCTTCCGGCACGGTCGGGCGTTCGCGGTGGGGCTGTTCATTGCCGCCGGCATGGCTGGGCAGACGCTCAGTTCACGCCTGACGCCCGAGATCACGTCAGCACTCGGCCTGGAAGCTCTCATCTGGCTTGTGCCGCCGGGGATCCTCTTGGCGATCGCGATGCACTTGGTGGTCCGCAGGATCCCGCACCGGGCCGACCACGCCGACATCCGGGTGTTCAGCGTCGAGCCGGGCGAGCGGCGCAAGCGGTGGGGGGTGGTGGCGTCGCTGACGGAGCAGAACGC
>CAXAVQ010000228.1:0-4632 GCA_963971985.1 uncultured bacterium | reverse complement strand
ATGCGGGCGCGGACCTGCAGACGCTGACGGCGGACATCGAGGGGCAGATCGGGGCGGCGGTGGCGACGGCGGACCTGATCCTGTTCGTGGTCGATGCGCAGGCGGGGATCACGACGCTGGACGAAACGATCGCGAAGATGCTGCGCGAGCGCCGGCTGGTGAAGGACGCGGCGGGCAAGCAGCGGGAGCTGCCGGTGCAGATGGTGGCCAACAAGGTGGACGCGAACAACTGGGAGCCGCACGGGCTGGAGGCGTCGGCGCTGGGGTTCGGCGAGCCGTGGCTGGTCTCGGCGCTGAACAACTATATGCGCCGCGAGTTCAAGGACAAGCTGTTCCACGCCCTGCCCGAGCCGGACCCTATGGGCGAGGACGAGCCGGAGATGAAGATCGCGCTGGTCGGGCGCCGGAACGCGGGCAAGAGCAGTTTCGTGAACGCGCTGGCGGGCGAGAACCGGGTGATCGTTTCGGAGATCGCCGGGACGACGCGCGACGCGGTGGACGTGCGCTTCGAGATGGACGGTCGGACGATGGTCGCGATCGACACGGCGGGCGTGCGCAAGCGCTCGAAGTTCGCCGACGCGGTCGAGCAGTTCGCGAACATGCGGATGGCGCAGTCGGTGGTGCGCGCGGACGTGGTGCTGCTGCTGATCGACGCGACGGAGAAGATCTCGGCGATCGACAAGCGTCTGGGTGCGCAGATCGCCGAGTCGTACAAGCCGTGCGTGATTGTGGTGAGCAAGTGGGACCTGGCCGAGGGCAAGAAGAACCGCAAGGGCGAGCCGCTGAGCCCGGACGATTACCAGAAGTACATCGAGAAGGAGCTGCCGGGGCTGGACACGGCGCCGATCATCTTCACTTCGAGCAAGGATCGGATCGGGATCGAGCAGGTGATCGAGGTGGCGTTCGAGCTGTTCGACCAGTCGCGCCAGCGGATCTCGACGGGCAAGATCAACAAGGTGCTCAAGGAGATCCTGGCGACGCGCGGGCCTTCGTCGCGCCTGGGGACGCAGGCGAAGATCCTGTACGCGACGCAGGTGGCGGTGTCGCCGCCGACGTTCGTGGTGGTCGTCAACAAGCCGGACCTGTTCAAGGGCGAGTACGAGCGCTACCTGCGCAACCGGCTGCGTGAGACGACGCCGTTCACGGAGGTGCCGGTGCGCCTGTTCTTCCGCGAGCGGAAGCGGGCGGACATCGAGGACCTGCTGTCGGGGCGTCACCAGCGCAAGCAGGAGGCGAAGCGCCGTGAGGCGGGCGAAGCCGGTCCCGCGAGCGGGAAGTTCTCCGTCGAGGGGATCGACGACGAGTTCATCCAGCAGATCCTCATGGAAGAGGACGACGACTGAAGCGACCTCGCCCGTGGACGAGGCTCAGGCGGCGCGGCGCTTTGGCATCGCGCCGTCGGCGGCGAGGCGACAGGTGCGGACGAGCTGGGCGCGGTCGATGGGCTTGGTGAGGAACTCGTCGCAGCCGGAATCCAGACAGCGGGCGCGGTCGCCGGGCATGGCGTGGGCGGTGAGCGCGATGATCGGGATGGTGCATCCGCGTTCGCGGAGGATGCTGGTGGCGCGGTAGCCGTCGAGGACTGGCATCTGCATGTCCATGAAGACGACGTCGAAGGGTTCGGCGGCCTCGTCTATTTTCTCGAGGCCGACCCGGCCGTTCTCGGCGACTTCGACGGTGGCGCCGGCCTTCTTGAGGTGGTGGGTGATGAGTCGCTGGTTGTCGGGGCCGTCCTCAACGAGCAGGACACGGAGGCCTTCGAGCGGGCGGGTGTTGTCGTCGGGCTCGGGGGTTGCGTAGGCGACCGGCGCTGCGCTGGCGGCCTGTTCGAGTCGGGCACTGACCTCGGCGGGGGTGAGCATGGAGACGTCGGTGAGTTCGCCGGTGGCGATGCGGACGGTGAAGACGGTGCCGACGCCGGGTTTGGAGTCGACGGTGATGCCGCCGCCGAGGAGTTCGGCGAGGCGCTGGGAGATCTGCAGGCCGAGACCGGTGCCGCCGAAGCGTCGGGTCATGGAGTTATCGGCCTGGCTGAAGGACTGGAAGAGGCGGGTGAGGGATTCCTCGTCGATGCCGATGCCGGTGTCGCGGACACGCAGGACGAGCGAGGGCTCGCCATGGTCGTCGCGCTCGGTGCCGACGCAGACGGTGACGGAGCCGACCTCGGTGAACTTGATGGCATTGCCGATGAGGTTGATCAGGATCTGGCGGAGCCGGATGGGGTCGCTGGCGATGAACTCGGGAACGGCGCTTTCGTAGACGCTGGAGAGCGAGATGCTCTTGCCGACGGCGCGGACGCGCATGAACTCGACGACGTCTTCGACGATCTGGACGGGCGAGCACTCGATGGACTCGACGGTCATCTTGCCGGCCTCGATCTTTGAGATGTCGAGGATGTCGTTGATGATGGCGAGCAGGTGTTCGCCGTTGCGTTTGATGGTGGTGATGTGCGACTCGCGCTGCGCGGTGTCGGCCTCGCCGAGCAGGTCCGCGAAGCCGAGGATGGAGGTCATGGGCGTGCGGATCTCGTGGCTCATGTTGGCGAGGAACTCGCTCTTGGCGGCGTTGGCGCGGTCGGCCTCGTCTCGGGCGAGGTCGAGTTCGGCGGCTTTCTCGGCGAGGCGCTCTGCGGTCTGTTCGGCCTCGTCGCGGCTGCGCTCGACCTCTTCGAGCATGGCCTGGCGCTCGCGCTCGGCATGCTTCTTGGCGGTGATGTTCTGGAATGATCCGACGATGCGGACTGCGCGGCCGCTTTCGAAGACCGCACGGCCTCGCGAGTGGACCCAGATCTTGTCGCCCTTCGCAGTGATGAACTGGGATTCCAGTTCGAAGTCATCTCCGGTGCGGATCGCCTTCTGAACCGCATCGTTCACAATCGCGCGATCGTCCTCCGGGTAGAACGCCAGCGCTGATTCGAGCTCGGGGGTGTAGTCGGGGCTCACGCCGTGGATGCGTCGGGTTTCGGTTGTCCAGAACAACTCGTTCGTAATGAGGTTGATCTCCCAGCCCCCCACGCCCGTGATCTCGCTGGTCACTTCGAAGAGGTCGCGTGCTCGCTGCAACTGCTGTTCGGTCTGCCGGCGGTCGGTAATGTCTTCCTCGACGGCGATGTACTTGATGACGTTGCCTTCGGCGTCGTGGATGGGCTGGATGTCCATGGAGATCCAGTACGGCGTGCCGCCCTTGGTGTAGTTGAGGATCTCGGTCTGGAAGCCGACGCCTTTGTCGAGGCGGGAGCGGATGAACTCGACGGTCTTCGGGTCGGTGCCCTCGCCCTGCAGGAGTGTTCCGGGCTTGCGTCCGGCGGCTTCGGCGGCGGTGAAGCCGCTGATGTCGGTGAACGCCTCGTTGACCCACTCGATGCGCCCGTCGGCATCGGTGATGATGACAGCGTTGTTGGTTCGCTCGGCGACGAGGGCGAGGTCTTCGAGGCGGGAGGTCTGGGTGCGCAGGCGCGCGAGGACGCTGTGCATGACCTCGCCGATCTCCACGAGTTCGCGCGAGCGCAGGCCGGAGAGGTCGAGCGGTTCGCCGGTCTGAGAGGCCCGGTGCAGGGCAGCGCGGAGTCGTTCGATCGGTCGGATGGCGAAGAACTGGAGGATGAGCCCGAGCGCGGCCACGGTGAGCAGCATGGCGATCGCGCCCCAGACGATGGTCTGGCGTGTGCCGTACGCGGTCGCGGCTTCGACCCAGGAGACGTCGCGGATGACCACGGCGACCGCAGGTGGGCGCTCGGTGCCGTACTGGCCTCCCTCGACCGGCACGAGGGTCGCGACGCGGGTCTGGGCGTCGACGGTGAAGCGCAGTTCGCGCTGGGCTCTGGTTTCGGATACTTCGGCGAAGAGGTGTGCGACGGGCGCGAAACGGGTGGAGCTCGCGTGCCAGCCGCCCTCGAGAGCGTTGCTGCTGGCGATGACCGCGCCGTTCTCATCGACGACCGCTATGGCCTCGACGTGTTCGAGCAGCGACTTGCGCTGGACCACTCGACGGATGCCGTCGTGGGCGTTGGCCTCGAGCAGCGCTTCGACGGTGAATTCCAGATCGGCGGCGAACGCGTCGGCCTCGGCGGCTTCGCGCTCGCGGAGATTCTCATGGTGCCTGAACTCGTGCTGCAGCGCCATGAACTCCCGGGACGCGACGGCGGCGAGAACAGCGAAGACGACGAAGGTCGTCAGGCGTCGGCGCCGGGACTGATGGCGGAACCAGGAGCGCATCAGTCAGTCCTCACGCCGATGGCACCGCGACCGCCCAGAACACGGTGCCTGTCTTCGCTGGTTAGGGTGGGACTCTTGGTCAACATGACATGTGCCTTGGTTCCGGACCGGGAACCACGTGCTCCTCCAAATCCCCTATCGACGCCGTACAACTGGGAATTCAGCTCAAGAGCCGCATCGGAGTCTTGCTCAGGAAAACCCGTACATCGTGACAGGTCGCTCGCTGTTTCGGTGTTATCTGGACGGCTCGATATGCTTGGGGACGGATGCCTGACACTGGTAACAACCTGAATCGGGTGGGTCGCCTGCTGGGTGAAGCGGTGTGCGAAGTGGTCCCTCTGTCCGGCGGGTGCGTCGCGGATGTGCGTCTGGTGACCATGGAGTCGGGGCGCCGGGTGGTCGCCAAACTGGGCGGGCC
>CAXAVQ010000227.1:0-4639 GCA_963971985.1 uncultured bacterium | reverse complement strand
GAACTGACATGGGGTTCCAACGCGACGGTTGACGAGATCGTGGCCAGGCTCCGCCAAGCCGACAGCGCCGTCGTGCTGACGCACGGCAAACCGGACGGCGATGCCGTCGGCTCGTCGGTCGCCATCGCGCAGGCGCTCATCGCGCTGGGTAAGAAGGCGATCGTGCTGTTCGACCCGCCGTGGACCGACCGGTTCGACTGTGTGATCGGTGACACGCCGCATCGCGTGCTCGATGGCAAGGCCGATGACCCGGCCTGGACGGATGACCAGATCAAGAACGCGGACACCGTTGTGGTCGTCGATACCGGCTCGTGGTCGCAGCTCGCGGCCAGCGAGGCGTTCCTGCGTGAGCGGGCCGATCGGACGGTCCTCATCGACCACCACGCGCACGGCGACCCCGAAGTGGCATCGATGCGCCACATCGATACCAACGCGCCCGCCGCGGCCCAGATCGCGGCGGATGTGACCTACCGACTCCTCGGCCTGCCGTCGATCGCCCAGTTGCCGCTCCCGATCGCTCGCGCGGTGTACCTTGGCATGGCGACCGACACCGGCTGGTTCAAGCACCCGTCGGTCCGGTCGAGCACGTTCCGGATCGCGGCGGACCTTATCGATGCCGGGGTGGATCACTCGCGCCTGTTCCTGCAGACGGAGCAGAGCGACCCGCCGGAACGTCTGCTGATCATGCAGCGGGCGATGAAGAGCATGGAACTGGTCGCCGACGCGCAGGGGGCGGTCATGTGCCTGTCTCCCGCGGACTTCGAGGAGACCGGCGCGGATCTCTCGCTGACCGGCGGGCTGGTCGATCTTCCGAAGGCGGTGCGCACGGTCGAGGTTTCGGCGCTGCTCACGCAGGTCGAGGCGAAACTGACGAAGGTCAGTTTCCGGAGCAAAGCGAGCGCGAAGGACATCGACGTGAACGAACTCGCCCAGCGGTTCGGTGGCGGCGGTCACAAGCACGCCGCGGGCGCACGGATTGAAGAGGATCTTTCGGGTGCGAAGGAGCAGATCATCGCCGCTTTGGAGGAAGCCCTGCGATGAGTCGGGGCGGACCGATCGGCAGGGGAGGACCCGGCAAACCAGCGCGGAAGGGTTCGCGACCGGCTGGTCCGAAGAAGCCGCCCCTGCGCATCATGACGACGACGCTCTGGGAGTACCCGTCGCAGCACTACGGCGACTCGATCCAGGGGGACAAGAACTACACCGGCGCGACGCCGAGCTGGGTGATCTGGCAGCTCCTGCAGCGCTACACCAAGCCGAAGCAGCTCGTGGTCGATCCGATGTGCGGGTCCGGGACGACGCTGGACGTGGCCCGTGACCTGGGACGGCGCGCCCTCGGTTACGACGTGGCCTCGCACACGCGCCGTTCGGACATCTTCAATGCGGATGCAAGGTCATTGCCGCTCGAAGACGAGAAGGCGGACTTCGTGTTCGTCGACCCGCCGTACTCGACGCATGTCGACTACTCGAACGACCCGCGCTGCATCGGCAAACTCGATGCCGGCGGCGACGACGGTGGTGCAGCGTACTACGACGCGATGCGTGCCACGATCGCGGAGATCGACCGCGTGCTCAAGCCCGGGCGCCACATGGCGCTCTACGTCAGCGACTCGTTCCGCAAGGGGCAGCCGTTCATGCCGATCGGCTTCGAGCTGTTCGCGATCCTGCGCGAGCACTTCGAGGCGGTGGACACCATCGCGGTCGTTCGCCACAACGAGAAACTGCAGCGCGGCAATTTCCACAAGGCCGCCGAGGAAGAGAACTTCTTCCTGCGCGGGTTCAACTACCTGTTCATCATGCGCAAGCCGGACGCGGGCACGAAACCTGTTCGAAAGGCACCATCGAAGCGGGCTGACAAACCGAGCGGGCCCGGCCCGGGTCGCGTCGGCGGACGCGGGAAGCCGGGCGGGAAGCCCGGCATAAAGCGCGGCGGCAAACGCCCGAAGCGCTGAATCGCCGGACCTGAATCAGGATGAGGTCACCACGCGGGCCGGGCGGAAACTTCCCTTGAGGATCTCGCGGTCGTCGGCCTTCAGCCAATCCTGGAGCAGGCCTGCGTAGACGCTGCGGAAATCGAGGTTGAACTTCAGGTCGCCGTTGTCCAGATCGGTCAGCGACGGGTGATTGCCGAGCAGACCCGGGCGGACCATTGGTCCCGCGAGGAACATCGGGGCGGCGGTACCGTGGTCGGTGCCGTTGGAGCCGTTCTGCGAGACGCGCCGCCCGAACTCACTGAAGCTCATCGTGAGCACGCGCTGGTCGTGCCCGGTCGCGCCAAGGTCGTCGTAAAACGCTTTGATCGCGTCGGAGAACTGGCGGACGAGGTTGGCGTGCTGACCCTGCGGGCCGCCCTGTCCGGCATGGGTGTCGAAGCCGCCCATGGTCGCGTAGTACACGCGGGTCTCGAGACCGGCGTGGATCATCGACGAGATCATGGCGAGCTGGCGCCCGAGGCCGGTGTTGGGATAATTCGCGCCGGTGCCGCGAGCGACGGCGGAGCGGATCTTCTCGGACGCGACCTGCGCATCGAGGGCGGTACGCGTGAGGAACTCCGCGTTGGAGCCGGCGTGGTGGTTGGTGGCCGGCGGCTTGCCTTCCTTGTGGTCGCGCATCCCGGTGAGGTCGTGGTAGCCGTCCTCGAGGGATTCGTGCAGGTCGGCGCCCACCCAGCGGAACAGGTCGGGTGACTCGAAGGCGATGGGCTTGATCTGGCGTCCCTGCATCGCGAGCGGCGCCTCTCGCCCGAGGGCGATGCCGATCTCGCCGCACTGACCGCTCTGCATGCGGGCATCGGCTTCTGGCGAGCCGGCGCACTGGTTGTCGAAGAACCGGCCGAGCCAGCCGTCGCCCACGCCGCCCGTGTTGGCGGTCTGCCAGATGTCCATCGAGGCGAAGTGCGAGCGGTTGGGGTTCGGGTAACCGACGCCCTGCACGATGGACAACAGCCCGGCGTCGTAGAGCTCGTTCAGCCCGGTCATGGCCGGGTGCAGGCCGACCTCGTGGTCCGAACCGAGGCGGAGCACCTGCTGCTCGGGGATCGCGATGCCGGGGCGGGAGCGGTAGTAGTTCGCATCGCCGAACGGGACGACGGTGTTCAGGCCGTCGTTCCCGCCGGCGAGCTGGATGACGACGAGCACGTTCTCATCGGGCACCCCGGGCACCGAGCGTCGGCCCGCCGCCTGCAGCGACATCGCCGAGGCCGATCGCTGAAGGAACAGCGGGATCGTCATCGTGGCCGAGGTCATCATCAGACCCGTGTGCAGGAACTGCCGGCGGGTCCAGGCTTTGCTGTTGTGAAGATCGGACATCGGGGTGCTCCGTCGGTTGAAGCGATTGTGTGAAGCGGTTGGGTCGCTGGGGTTGGGCGCTCAGCAGAGTTGGTATTCGGGCATCGCGGTGATGAGCGCGAGCATGCCGGTGACGGTGTCGGGCGTGACGCGCGAGCCGGTGGATTCCACGAGCTCGTGGAGCACGCGCAGGCGCTCGGGGTTCGGGTTCGCGCCGGGCTGGACCTGCGCGAGATCGTCGAGCAGTCGGGTCGGGTCGTAGCGCTCCACATCGGCGAGCGGGTCGTAGCCGCTGGGCGTCTTGCCGGTGAGCAGGAAGGTCAGGATGTTCTGGCGGACGAATAAGGTCGAGGTGTTGATCCAGCTGCGCCCGCCCGACCAGCCGGCGACGCTCGGCGGCTCGAAGAGCTGCTGGCCCATGAGCGACAGGGCATCGTTGAGGATGCCGAGGTCGCGAACGGGCGTGTTCAGCGAGCGCACCGCGCCGACCACGAGTTGAACCGGGCTCTTGATCTGGTCGGCGATGAACCGCTGCTCGTAGAAGTGCTCGCTCTGGAAGAGCTGGGTCAGCATGAGAGCGAGGTTGTATTCGTTCTGCACGAGCGTGCGCGCGAGTTGTCTGATCACACTCACGATCGGGTCGTAGGCCGGGTCGCGTCGATTGGTCGGCACGACGGTCACGAAGAACTCGTACAGCTTCTTGGCGATGAACTCCGAGCAGGTCCGCTGCGAGAGGATGATCTTGACGAAGTCCTCGCCGTCGAAGTTGCCGCTGCGACCGAACAGCCGTTTGCTCCCGGTGTCGTGCAGCGCCTGGCGGAAGACGAAGTCGTTGCCTTGGAACGCGTAGCCGGTGAGCGCGCGGGCACCTTCTTTGATGTCGCTCTCGGAGTAGTTGCCCTCGCCGAGCGCGAAGAGCTCCATGATCTCGCGAGCGAGGTTCTCGTTCGGCGCGGCGCGTCGGTTGAGCTGGTTGTCGAGGTAGCCGAGCATCGCAGGGTCACGGATGATGCCGGCGAGCAGGGTGCCGAAGTTGCCGGTCGCGTTGGCCCGGAACATCTGGTTCTGCTGGAACAGGTGGTAGCTGTTCTCGACCTTGCGGTAGCCGGAGGCGAAGTGGCCGTGCCAGAAGAGGGTCATCTTCTCTTCGAGCGGTCGCGGCGTCTCGATCATCCGCTCGAGCCACCAGCGCTGCAGGTCGGCGATCTGGCGACGGTCTGAGCGCTGCTGCTGCTGGCGTCGCAGGCGGAACTGGGCGAGCAGGTTCTCATCCTGCGATCGCTGGGCCTCGCGATAGCGACGCAGCTCTTCCGCGCTCGGCGGCTGCATGATGTTCGCGTCGAAGCGGTCGC
>CAXAVQ010000226.1:0-4643 GCA_963971985.1 uncultured bacterium | reverse complement strand
GTCCCGCAGCGACCTCGCCGAGCGTTGCCGTCGCCACGACATCGAACTCGAGAAGTCGGATTACGCCGGCGTGACCAAACTCTCCGGCGACACGCGCCACGACCAGGGCGTCGTCGCCCGGATCCAGCTCAACAACGTCATCGAGCTCGAAGACTGGACCGCGACGCTCCACGGCAAGCGGGCCGCCCAGCCGACCCGACTGCTCGCGATGGACACCATCACCAACCCCCAGAACCTCGGCATGATCATCCGCTCCGCCGTCGCCGCCGGCATCGACGCCATCCTCTGGCCCCGCGTCGGCTGCCCGTGGGTGAACGGGCTGGTCATCAAGTCATCGGCGGCCACGGTGTACAAGGTGCCGATCGTTGTTTGCCAGGACCTCGCCAGCGCGATCGGTCATCTGCAGGGCGTGGGTTTCCGCGTGGCGGGTCTCGAAGCCGACGGCGGGAGCGATCTGTTCGCTCATGTGCCGAGCCATCGCGCCGCGTACGTCATCGGCTCGGAGACGACGGGGATCTCGCCGGCCGTGAACGACCTGCTCGACGAGCGTCTGGCGATCCCCATGGCCGAGGGCGTCGAGTCGCTCAACGCCGCGGTCGCCGCGGCGCTCGTGTGTTTTCACGCGATGCGCACACCGGTGTCCGACTGATCGTCTACCCTTCGCCGATGAAGATCCTGCTGAGCAACGACGACGGCATCAACGCCCCCGGCATCCGCGCGCTGCACGAGGCGATCGCCGACCCGAACGGACGCTTCGGCGGCCCGATCGCCGGCGACGGGACGCAGGTGATGACCGTGGCCCCGCTGACCGCTCAGTCCGCGACCTCCCACGGCCTGACCTTCCACACGCCGCTGATGACCTCACCCAGCCAGAGGATCGCCGAGGGCTTCCCGCGTTCGGGTGAGCACGCGATCGCCGTGGACGGGCGTCCAGCGGACTGCATGAAGCTCGCCATCGCCCACCTCTGGCCCGAAGTCTTCAATGCGGAGTCTCGCCCGGACCTGGTGATCTCGGGGATCAACGCCGGGGCGAACGTCGGCATCAACGTGATCTACTCCGGCACGGTCGCCGCGGCCCTTGAGGCGGCGTTCCTGGGCGTGCCCTCGATCGCGATCTCGCTGCACATCGGCGACGGCAGACCGGACTACGACCGAGCCGCCGGTATGGCCCGTCGGGCGATCGAGGCGGTCATCGCCGGGGGAGTGGGGGGAGACCAGACCCAACTGCGCGGCGCCCACCGCTGCGTGAACATCAACCTGCCCGTCTGCGACGACACGAGCCAGCCCCCCAGCCCGGACGAGCCGGAGCTGGTCGTCGCCCCGATGAACACCCACGGCCTGGTGGACCGCTATGACCGGCGCGAGGCCCCGGGTGGGCAAGTGTATTACTGGGCCTCCGGGCACGGCCTCGACTTCCAGGCGGCCGACCCCGGCACGGATGTGGCCTGCATCTTTGAACGCAAGATCAGCATCACGCCGATCCGCTACGACCTGACCAAGAAATCGGCGATGGACGGCTGGCGCGAGCGGATGAGCGCGGCGGCGGGGCAATCAAACTGAGCACGCTCGTTCAGCGACGGCGCCGGATCGCGGCGATACCCGCGAGTGCGAAAGCACCAATCCCACCAGGACTCGGGAAGGGGGTCCGCGCGACCCACAACTTCGTTGATCCGTTCGACGGATCGGTGGTCATCGCCATGACGTATCCCGACGGCTCGGAGTTAAACGCAATGTCAAAGCCGTAGCCGTCGAACCGGTAGCTTGTGCCGTCGATCTCAACATACGCGGTGTCGAAGTGGATGTCGGTGACACCGGGCGCAAAGTTCGCGAGCAGGACGGCCGGCCAGTCGTCCTGATCGAACACGTCAACCCGCCCGGAAGGGATCGGGTCCCCGTTCTCATTGAAGTAGACTCCGGCAAACTGTCCGTCGGTCCATCCAGCCGAGCCGGGCACGAAGGCAACCATTGCGACGGATGAGTAGTCCGGGCTCGCGATGGCCAGACCGGTTTGATCGTCGTTGCCGGTCCAGATTCCGGCCGGTCGGTCACCGCTGGCTGGCACCAGGTTCGGTTCTCCGTCGAAGGTGAGCGCAGAACCGAGACCGCCCTCGACGGTGCCGCCGGAGAAGTCGATCGCGCCCGTAACTTCGAATCCGGAGCCGGCGACGGCTCCGGGCGCGAGCAGCAGGAGGCCGGTGATGGTTGCAGAGAGTCTCATAGTCATTTCTTTCCGTAAAACTCGATGGTGCGTCGTCTGTGGCTCGAGACAAACCCAGCGACCGCGAGCAGGCCAACCGCACCGGGGGTTGGGACCACTCCGGCGATGACCCACATCTGCGTCGGCTCGCCGTCACCGCCGGTCAGGGTCATGGAGTAGCCCTCGTCGTTGAGGTTGTCGAAGCCGTCGAATCGGTGGTTGATGTTGTCAAAGAAGATGAACGCGGTCTCGAAGTCGATGTCGCTGACGCCCGCGTCGAAGTTGGCGAGGAGTATGGCTTCGTAGGTTTCAGAGCCGATCGTCAGCGGTGCGGAGGGGATGCCTCCCAATATCCCCCCGTTGGTGTAGCTGAAGTAGGCGCCGCGGAACGCACCGTCCGTCCAACCGAGAGAACCGATGGCTAAGTTCGTGTGTCCGATCACGCTGAAGTCGGCGGACACGATCGCTATACCCGTCTGGTTGGGGTCGCCGTTCCAGATGCCGGCGGGTCTGGCGAACCCCCCTGGGGTGAGATTGGGCTCGCCCGAGAACGTCAGCGCCGAACCGAGTCCGCCCGGAACAGTTCCGTCGGAGAAGTCGATGGCGCCGCCGGCGATGGCGAACGTGGAACCGGCAAGGGCTCCCGGCACGAGCAGAAGAACCCCGGCAATGCTTGCTTTGAATCTCATAAGTGTTGGCTCCATGGCTGGTTGGCGCGGCCTTTCGGCGCCGCGCAACGTGAACTATCAGACTACACGCGTTCCCGGACCGGTCCAGGAACTGGGTAAAAAAACACCCGACGCGGTCTGAACCGCGTCGGGTGACAGTCACTCGGGTCTTGTCTGTGTCCGAAGGTCGGATCAGCGACGCCGACGCATCGCGGCGATGCCGGCGAGTCCGATCGTGCCCGCAGCGCCGGGGGTCGGGATGAAGACGACCCAGATCTGGTTATCGCCGACGGTCCGCCCGAACGGCTGGTAGTTGACGAGCTCGTAGGACGCCGAGCCGCTATCACCGGCCGCGTTGAAGTCCGTGAAGTTGATGGTGGAGGTGCCGCTGACGTCGGTGATCTCGACGTTGACGTCGGTGATGCTCATCGACGAGAAATCGCCGGTCAGGTTCATCAGGAAGACGCCGTCTCGACCGTCGGGGGTCGTGCCGGACATGACCGGGTCGTCCATGAAGTAACCGCCCTCGAAGGCGAGGGGCGAGAAGCCAGGGCTGCCATCGGTCAGCGTGGGATCGCTGGGGGCGTCGGTATCGGGTGCGATGGCGACTCCGGTGGTTCCGGGTCCGTTGTACGTGTTGTCGCCGGGTGTGAAGCCGATGACGCCACCGTCGACGGTCAGGGGGGCACCGGCGTTGCCGGGGCCTCCGAAGTCGACCAAACCGCTCACCGAGAACGGAGCCGCGCAGGCGGCACCGGCGACGGCGAGAACGGTCAAGCTCATGATCTTGAAGTTCATAGTGATTTCCCTCTCTCTTCTTTCGAGTGCACGTGTCGCCGGTCTCTCCACCGACGGAGCGGATGCTCCTTCGCGACGGTACGCGCGCTGGTGCATCGGTCCAATCCGGAAACGGCGTTTTTGGCCGAATTAGTGGGATTTCATGCGGACTGTGCGTTCGAGAGCGAGGGCAAAAAAGAACCCGACGCGGGGTGAACCGCGTCGGGTGACAATCATTCAGATTGTGTTGTCGTATCCGAAGGCCGGATTAGCGGCGACGACGGACGGCGGCGAGACCGGCGAGGCCGAGCAGGCCAGCGGCACCCGGGGTCGGGATGACGCCGTTGATGACCCACATCTTCGTCGCACCAGCGGAGTCGGTGGTGAGGGTCAGCGAGTAGTTGCCGTCGGGGCTCAGGGCATCGAAACCGTTGAACTGACGGTTGGTGCCGTCGATCTGGATGAACGCGGTTTCGAAGTTGATGTTGCTGACGCCCGAGTCAAAGTTGCCGAGCAGGACAGCCTGGAAATCGCCTTCAGCGAGCGAAACAGGGCCCGAGGGGATCGCGGCACCGGCGCTGTTGAAGTAGGCACCGGCGTACTGGCCGCCGCCCCAACCGGCGGAGCCGGGAGCGAAAGCGGTCACAGCGACGGACGAGAAGTCGGGGCTGGCGATCGACACGCCGGTCTGGGTGTCGTTGCCGTTCCAGATGCCGGCCGGGGTGCCGAAGCCGCCGGGGACGAGGTTCGGGGTGCCATCGTAGGTGAGGGCGCTGCCGAGGCCGCCAGCGACGGTGCCGCCAGCGAAGTCAACGGCACCGTTCACAGCGAACGAACCGGCGAAGGCGGAACCAGCGAAGGCCAGAACAGCAGCGGTGGCAAGAATCTTCTTCATTACTCTAATCTCCATCTCTCTAGACCTGTTGGATGCCCGACAATCCACTTCGCCGGGCACCATGGGGTTGTCACTCAAACGATACCACCAAAGCTCCAGCGCTCAA
>CAXAVQ010000225.1:0-4656 GCA_963971985.1 uncultured bacterium | reverse complement strand
TGAAGACGTACTGTCTGATGCGTCGCCATCGCTTCAAGTCAGACCGCGTCCGACTCGAGTTGGTCCCCGACCGCTCGGTGCTGGAAACCGAAGCGACCGATTTCATCGCCCGAATCGAGCGCTGGTTCACCGGACTAGGGTTGGAGCACGTCTTTGATTTTCGCGACAAGGAAAGTGCGACTTCGCCCATAGTTTCAGTTTGGCGTGTGGCGGGTTCCCGGCTGTACATCAGCGCCTACCCGACAAGTTGGCCGCCGCATCAGACCGAAGCGCTTGGCGTTTACATACGGAACGGCGCACCCAAACGGGTTTCCGTCACCACCGACTGGCTCATGGCGTACTTCCCCGTTCGGTATCACCAAGAGTTTGGCACCCGCGTCATGTGGTCCGCGTGGCCACTGCCGTTCCTTATCGGCTACGTCTGGGCGCTCGGCGTCAAGGCCGGCCATTCGTTCGAAGATCCGCTACCGGTGGAAGATCATTTGGCAGAACTGGAATCCGCTTACATGGATCATCTCAAAAAATTGATCGGCGACGGCCTCTGCGTTTCGGACGGCCCGGATCAATACCGACCATCGATCAAGTCGTCACTCCTGGTCGCAGCGAACTACACACCGGCGATCGCTCGCTTCGCGATCGCGCATCGTTCGAAGCAATGGCAGCAAGACCTCGACAGCGTGCGCGATCTGCTACCCGCAGAGTTCTATGACGCGAAGTGGATCATCCCGGCTGTCCAAGACCGAGTGCGGACCGGATCGACTGCGCCGCTGACTCAGCCCTGACATCCTTTTTCCCGAACCCCGGCAGGGCCCCCGCTTCCTCGGCGGCCTGCTGCGCTTCGGGGAAGTTGCTGATGACGATGCAGGGCGGTGCGTCGTCGCTTGCCGAAAGTTCGCGCACCAGTTCAACGCCGTCGCCGTTCTCGCCCGTAGGCACGCCGAACGAGCCGTCGAGTTTTCGGTTGATCAGCAGCAGCGCCGCCTCGCTGAGTTTGTCTTCGAGGGCCTTGCGGCTGTTCACGCCTTCGACCCGCGCATCGGGTGCCGCGTTGCGGACCGCTCGCTCCAGGCCACCCGAGTCGAAGCCGCAGTGGCCGACGAGCAGGACCAGCGGTCCGCCTGAACTTGCGTTTGCGTTGGCCTTGTCTTTGCCGAAGCCGAACATGAAACGTCCTTCATTCTGCAGGTGGTACGCGTGCTATTCATCGTATCAGGTCGAATCGTCGCCTAGGTTGTGGGTATGGACGGCTTTCTGGAGACATGGGCGTCCGCCGCGCTGACGACGGCGGGTTTCTTCTGGATGGCGTTGTGGGCGTTCTGCCTCGGGTACACGATCAGTTCGATGATCCAGGTGTTCGTGACGCGCGAGCGGATGCGCCAGACGATGGGCGAGACCGGCCCGCGTGCCGTCGCGCTCGGCACGTTCTTCGGGTTCATCTCGAGTTCGTGCAGCTTCGCGGCGCTCAGCACCTCGCGGGCACTGTTCCAGAAAGGCGCGGGGCTGGCCCCGGCGCTGGCGTTTCTGCTTGCGTCGACCAACCTCGTGATCGAACTGGGCATCGTGATCTTCGTGTTCCTGTCGTGGCAGTTCGTGGTCGGCGAGTATGTCGGCGGGCTGATGCTGATCCTGTTCATGTGGCTCATCGTGCGCTGGACCGCGCCGAAGCGGCTGATCGAAGCAGCACGCGAGCACGCGGAACAGGCCGGCGGCGAAGCAAGTGACTCGGAAGACCCGCCGGATTGGCGCGAGCAGATCCGCTCGCGCGAAGGCTGGGCGAACGTGAGCAGTCGCTACTTCATGGAATGGGGCATGGTCTGGAAGGACGTGCTCTTCGGGTTCACGGTCGCGGGCGTGATCGCGGCGTTCGTGCCGCCGGAGTTCTTTCAGGCGCTATTCATCGGGAGCGGCTCGGAAGGCGGAGCGTCGTGGTGGCAGATCGCGCTGCACACGCTGATCGGCCCGCTCGCGGCGTTCTTCACGTTTATCGGCTCCATGGGCAACATTCCGCTGGCCGCGATCCTGTTCGGATCGGGCGTGAGTTTCGCGGGCATCATGGCGTTCATCTTCTCCGACCTCGTCGTGTTCCCGGTGGTGCGCATCAGCGCGCAATACTTCGGCTGGAAGATGGCGCTGTACATCGTGGGTGTGTTCCTGGTCAGCCTGTGCCTGACCGCGATCGGGCTGCACTTCGGCTTCGAGGCCCTGGGCCTGATGCCCAGCGAGGATCAGGCCAAGACGACGCAGGTCGAACCGAGCGAGCGATTCGCGATCGACTACACGCTGGTGCTCAACGTGATCTTCGTCGGGCTGAGCGTGTTCTTCGCGGTGTTCAAGCGCAAAGCAGAGGACGGGCACGACCACGGCTCGGGCAAGGCTTCGATCGTTCAACGCGTCCTGCAGGTGCTGGCCGGGCTGTCGATGGTGTGGCTGGCTGGCGGACTGGCAATGAACTTCGTGGTCTGACGGAGACGAGGATGCTCAGCACGGTGCGGGGAAATGACCTCGCGTCCGGTTGGCGATTCGTACCAGCAGGAGCATGAGCGGAACCTCGACCAGCACCCCCACGACCGTGGCGAGGGCTGCACCGTGCTGGAGGCCGAACAGCGCGATCGCCGCGGCGACCGCCAGTTCGAAGAAGTTGCTCGCCCCGATCATGGCGCCCGGAGCCGCGATGCAGTGCGGGACCTTCCACAGCTTCGCCCAGCCGTACGCGAGGAAGAAGATCAGGAAAGTCTGGATCGTCAGCGGGATCGCGATCAGCAGGATATGGAGCGGGTTGTTCAGGATGACCTCGCCCTGGAACGCGAACAGCAAGACCAGCGTCACGATCAGCGCCATGGGCGTGACCAGGCCGATCCGCTTCATGAACACCTTGTCGAACCACTCGAGGCCCTTCCGGCGAATCAGCAGCACCCGCGTGAGGTACCCGAAGCCGAGCGGGATCACGATGTACAGCAGCACCGACAGCGCGACCGTATCCCAGGGGACCTGGATATCCGAGATGCCCAGCAGGAGCACAACGATGGGTGCGAAGGCGAAGAGCATGATGATGTCGTTGAGGGAGACCTGAACGAGCGCGTATGCGGCGTCGCCGCGCGTGAGGTAGCTCCAGACGAACACCATCGCGGTACAGGGCGCTGCGCCGAGCAGGATCGCCCCGGCCAGGTACTCGCGCGCCAGATCCTCGGGAATCAGCGGCTTGAAGACCACGATCAAGAAGAACCATGAGATCGCGAACATGGTGAAGGGCTTGATGAGCCAGTTCACCGCCGTCGTGATGATCAGCCCCTTGGGCTGTTTGCGGATGCCGAGGATCGAAGCGAAGTCGATCTGCACCATCATGGGGAAGATCATGGCCCAGATCAGAACCGCGACCGGGACGGAGACGTTGGCGTATTCGAAACGCGAGAGCGTCTCTGGGACCGAGGGCAGCAACTGCCCGATGCCGATGCCCGCCAGGATTGCCAGACCGACCCAGACGGTCAGGAAGCGGGCAAAGACACCCATGCCCTCGCCGGTGTCCGGGTCACGGTCTGCCTGGGCCTGTTCTGTCATATGAGTTCGCGTCCCGGAGTGTGCGGATGTGCCTGTCAGATCGGGGCCGCATCATACGATCGGGACGGAGCGATCCCGCGAGGAGCCGGAACGCTCGTGTAAAGATTGCGTGAGGTCGATCACATCTCAACGAAAAAGCAGCCGCGTCGAACAGACGCGGCTGCCTGCGGGGATCGGGCCTGGAGGTCGGCCCGATCATCCGGGGGCTATCGGCGACGACGGGCGGCAATACCGGCGAGGCCCGCGAAGGCAACCAGCGAGGCCGGCGCAGGGATCGGCGTGATCGAGAGGTTGTCGATCATGCCGCGTGGCGCGGTGAACTGGCCGTCGAGTGTCGCGTAGAGATTGAGCGAGTCGAACTCGACGCCGTCGATGTTGAAGGTGTGAAACGCGAGGTTGTCGCGCCCGTCGTCGTCGCCGGCGATCACGAAGGAATCGGAGGCGACGACCTGACCGTTCAGCAGTGCATCGAACTGGTAAACAATGCCGCCCCACGGGCCGTTCTCGTAGTAGGCCATCTCGACCGAAGCGGCGTTCGCGGGGGTGTCGAGGTCCATCGTCACGGTCGAGAGGGCGCCGATTGACAGGTTTGAGCCCGGCACCAGCACGCCGCCGAAGGTCATCGCGTTCACCGGGCTGCCGAACTGGGGAAAGTCGTTGTAGAGCAGACCGGCGTTCTCGATGACGACCTCGCCGCCGAGGTCTTCCGGGTCGAAGGTCTCGCCGTCGGGGAAGACGCCGGACTGGTTGTTGACGCTGTGGTAGGTCACGCCGTTGTGGCTGAACTCGGTGCCGTAGAAGCCTTCGGAGAGATCTTCGTAGGTGCTGATCATGGGGTCAGCGCTGGCGGCTCCGGACACGCCCGCGAGGGCGATCATGGCGATTGCAATTCTCATCTCAATTCCTTCCAGTACAAAGGGGAGTACACACTGAACACGGGAGCGGTGGGCTCTGCAGATGCCTCACAGCGGTGGGATTTGTTCCTCGGGCAGGAGCGGGTGACGCACCATGACCGTCGCCGGGAACGGCGGGTACGGGATGCGGATCCGGAAGAGTTCGTAGTCGTCGGGATCGAGCGCGAGCCGCGCGAAGACGTCGCGC
>CAXAVQ010000224.1:0-4659 GCA_963971985.1 uncultured bacterium | reverse complement strand
TGAACGATACATACGGGGTCGGGCGCTGGAGTAGCGCCCCGAGACTCCCATGGGAGACGGGAGGCCAGGATGGCCGAAGAAGAACAGACCACGCCCGAGCAGCCGGAAGACTCCGCTGCCGACACGAGCCAGCCGAGCCCGCCGGATCCTGCGCCCGCAGACGATCCAAAGGCCAGGGCCGCTGCCGAAGCGCTCGCCGCCGCACAAGCTGCCATCAACCAGCTCAACGACGACACCGGCTCTGCCGACGAGCCGCCGGCTCCGAGCGCTGATGCCGCGCCAGCGCAGGCCGCTCCCCAGTCAGCCACACCTTCCCCGAGCCCGTCCGACGGAACCGCCGGCTTGAATCTGCCGAGCTTTTCGCTCAACGGGTCCACCGAACTCCCCGACGGCCTGGCGCTGCTCAAAGACGTCAACCTCGACGTGAAGATCGAACTCGGGCGCACGCGGATGGTCGTCGACGATGTGCTCCGCCTCTCTGAGGGTGCGGTCGTCGAACTCGACAAACTCGCCGGCGACCCGGTAGACATCTATGTCAACGGTCGCCATATCGCACGCGGCGAGGTGCTCGTCCTCAACGAGAACTTTTGCGTGCGCATCAGCGAGATCCTCGCCGGAGCAGAAGCCGCCGCCAAGCAGATCGCCAGCGCCGCCGCCGACGCCATGTCCGCCTGATCACCAACGTTCGAACCGGCGGGCAGGATGCCCGCGTCAACCGCCAGGATGGCCACCATGTCGCGACTCACCCATTGCCTCAGCGCAACCCTTGTCATGGCCGTCGCCTCGGTCCTCTCGGCGCAGGCCTCGCCGCCCCAGCGGATCACCGGCCCGGTCTCGGTCGAGCCGCGCATGACCGTCGAACAGCCGGGCACCGAGAGCGATCGCTTGCTGCCGCAGCCCCCGGTGCGTCCCGAGTCGCTCGAGACGCCTGACGTTGCTGCCGAAACGCCCGAACCCGCATCGCCCGATCAGCCGGCGAGCGCCGAAACAATCGAGGCGAATACGGAGTCGCGTCCGCTCCCGGCCATCGAGCGCGTTCCACTCGGGCAGGGTGCGGTCGGCAGTGGTTCCGAGGACGGCGCCGAACGCTCTCGCTTCGACGGCATCGCGCAGACCGTCGGTGCACTCGCCGTCGTCATCGGGCTCATCCTGATCCTGCGATTCGTCTTCGTGAAACTGTCCGGAACCGCCGGCGGCCTCCGCGCGCAGCTCGGCGCTGCGGGCAAGGCGCCTTCCGGTGTGCTCTTCGTGCTCGGCCGGTACCCCGTCAGTCGCGGTATGTCCCTCGTCCTGCTCCAACTCGACCAGCGCGTTCTCCTGCTCAGCCAGACCGGCGACGGTTTCCACACGCTCGCCGAACTCAGCGATCCAACAGAGGTCGCCTCGATCATCCAGAAGACCCGCGACGAATCGGGCGAGAGCATCAGCGCGAAGTTCACGGGTCTGCTCAAGCAGTTCGAGCGCGATCCCGAAACGCTCGCCGACATGGACAGCGCCGCCCCGTCCCAGCCGGTCCGCCTGCGTCACACCGGCACCGATGCCCCGATCGACGAGCCACTGTCTCCGCGCCGGGTCGGCGGCTACTACGAGGACAAGCCCGCGCCCACCACCGGCGAAGACGAACTCCGCTCCCGAATCAATCGCCTCCGGGAGTTCGGCTCGTGAGACCGCTCCGCTCTCTCATCGCCGTCTTCGTGGCGCTGCTGTTCGCTCTGACGGCGCAGACCGCTTCTGCCCAGTCGTTCGGCGAGATGGATCGCTTCGACCCTGTCGCGGGGAGCCGGTCGGCTCCGTCAACGGGGAGCGAATCGCTGAACCCCATCGCGATGCTCGAGGATTCCGCCGACGCCATCCCCGGCTTCGAGGGCGGTCTCAGCGGCGCACTCAACATCATGGTCCTGCTCACGGTGCTCTCGCTCGTGCCGGCGATCATGATCATGTGCACCTGCTTCATCCGCTTCATCATCGTGCTCGGCCTCCTCAAGCAGGCGCTCGGCACCCAGTCGCTCCCGCCGTCCCAGGTGCTGCTTGCGCTATCGCTGTTCATGACCTTCATGGTCATGGCGCCCACCATCGACCGCATCTACGAAGAAGCGATCGTCCCGTACCAGCAGGGCGAAGTGCAGAACCAGATGGAGATGTGGGAACGCGCCAAGCAGCCGCTCCGCGACTTCATGTTCGCGCAGATCGAAGAAGCCGACACGTGGTCCACGGTCTTCATGCTCATGGAGTACCGCACCGGCGAGCCAATCACCGAACCCCAGAACCTGACCCGGTCCGATGTGGACATGCTCACGCTCATCCCGGCGTACATGCTCAGCGAACTCAAGATCGCCTTCCTGATGGGCTTCCGCATCTACCTGCCGTTTCTCGTGATCGACATGGTCGTCGCCAGCCTGCTCATCTCCATGAGCATGATGATGCTCCCGCCGGTGCTGGTCAGTCTCCCGTTCAAGATCCTGCTGTTCATCCTGGTTGACGGCTGGGCGCTCATCGTCGGCAGCCTGATGCGCAGCGTCGCGCCCGTCGAGCCGCAGACCGTCGCGCTCATAGAGCACGTCCCCATAGTCGCCTCCCTGGGATTGGCATAAGGGGCGCCGATGATCATCGATGATTCCGTCGTTGACCTCGTGCAGAACGCCATCATGGTGGCGCTCAAGGTTTCCGCGCCCATCCTCGTCGCCGGCGTGGTCATCGGCCTGATCATCAGCATCTTCCAATCCGTCACACAGATCCAGGAACAGACGCTGTCGCTCGTTCCCAAGATCTTCGTGATGTGCATCGTCGCCGTGATCCTCATGCCCTGGATCGTCATGCGTCTCGCCGAATTCTGTGTGGACATGTTCCGATTGTTCTGACCGACCCCGTTCGCCGAGGCGTCCCGCCGTGCCAGTGCTCGAAGCCATCCTGCCGCACGCTCCCGCGTTCGTGGTCGTGCTCGCGCGGATCGGTGGCCTGTTCATCTTCACGCCGCTGCTCTCGAGCGCTTCGGTCCCGGTCCGCGTCCGCGCCCTGCTCGTGGTGATCTTCGCCTTCGCCCTCTACCCCATCTCGAACACCGAGCACCTCATCGGGCAGCCGATCGAGTTCTGGTCCATCGCGCCGCTCATCGCCACCGAGATGCTCGTCGGCGCGTCCCTCGGCCTGCTCGCCTCCATCCCCCTCATGTCCGTCCAGCTCGGCGGCCTGCTCATGGGCCAGCAGATGGGCCTCGGCCTCGCCCAGCTCGTCAACCCAGGCATCGACATCGAGGGCGACAACATCGGACAGATGCTCTTCATCATCGCGATCTCCACCTTCTTCATGATGGACGGGCTCACGATTCTCTTCGACTCGCTCGCACAGACCTTCATGTACGTCGAGCCCGGCGGCTTCGCCTTCGGCGACGCTCCGCTCGATCTGCTCGTCGGGCTCATCGCTTCCGGCTTCGAACTCGCGTTCCGCATCGCGATGCCCGTGCTCGCGATCATCTTCGTCGAGACGCTGATCCTCGGCTTCCTCATGAAAACCGTGCCGACGCTCAACATCATGAGCTTCGGCTTCCCCATCAAGATCGTCATCGGTCTGGCCACGCTCGTCGGCGCGATCTACTTCATCGCCGAGGCGATCGGCTTCGAGATCGAAGCGGGCCTGCAGATCGCCCAGGACTGGGTCTGGTCCCTGTAACCACGGAAAGGAGGCGCAACCGGCATGGCAGAAGACATCGGCGAAAAGACAGAACAACCGACCGGCAAGCGCCTCTCCGATGCGCGAGAGAAGGGTCAGGTCGGCAAGAGCACGGACCTCACCGCCGCGATCATCATGATCGGCGCGGTCGTCCTGCTCGTGGTCTTTGCTCAGAGCACGCTGATGCGCATGCTCGCCATCACCCGCCACAACCTCGCACCCGATACCGTCGCCTCGTCCCTGCTCGTCGGCGACCTCGTCGGCGACCTCAATAACACCGGCTACCAGTTCGCGCTCGTCGTTGCGCCGTTCATGGGGCTCATGCTCCTCATCTGCTGGCTCTCTCAGTTCCTGCAGGTCGGCTGGCTGCTCTCGGCGAAGGCACTTGAGCCGAAACTCGAGAAGATCAACCCGATCAAGGGCCTCCAGCGTCTCTTCTCGAAGCGGAGCATCATCAAGGGCGCCCTCGATGTTCTCAAGTTCGCGCTCGTCGGAGGCGTCGCCTATATCGCGGTCCAGTTCGAGAAGGAACTCATCGAGTCCCTGCCGAGCCTGACCGTTCTTCAGTCGGTCATCGTCGCGGGCGAGATCCTGATCCGTATCGCGATCTGGGCGCTGCTGGTGCTCCTCATCCTCGGCCTCGCCGACTTCGCCTACCAGAAGTGGCAGCGCACCCAGGATCTCAAGATGACCAAGCACGAGGTCAAGGACGAGCGCAAATCCATGGAAGGCGACATGGAGCAGAAGGCCAAGCGCATCCGCATGGGTCGCGAGATCGCCATGCAGCGCCTCCAGATGGATGTCCCCAAGGCCGACGTCATCGTCACCAACCCGACGCACTTCGCCGTCGCGCTCAAGTACGACAAGGAAAACATGGACGCGCCCCGCGTCCTCGCCAAGGGCGGTGACTACCTCGCGATGCGCATCCGCCAGATCGCCACCACCGCCGGCGTCCCGGGCGTTCGACGATCGGGACGCCGGCCCCTCGCCCGC
>CAXAVQ010000223.1:0-4710 GCA_963971985.1 uncultured bacterium | reverse complement strand
CGGCGATGAACACCCGGGCACTGCCCGACGCCAGCACAAAGCCAGACGGGTCAGGGACTTCCGCTGCCAGCTGATCGAGCGTCGCATCGATGGATTCGAGCAACGCGCGGTTGAGCACAACGACGGTCTTGTCGTCGTGCGTGAGGTTCATGGTGACAACACCAGAGGAATCGACTTCGTACGGCAGCAGTTCAGCGCCCATTGGTTCTCCTGTCAGCCACCGCCGTCGGCATGCGGCAGCCGGGTTCAATTGGTGTGAGCGGATCGCCGCTATCGGGTCGTATTGCCGACAAAAATGCAAAGTCGGCGGCGATCTCCAGACCCCGAAGTATAGCACGCCCGACGCGATTTCGCAGGATGACCACCCCAGCGCACCACACCCCGCGACGCGCGGCTAGCGGTCACAAACTTGCTCGTTATTGCCGGTAAACAAGGCATCGCCGGGTCCTCCCGAACCCACCGAGCGCCCGTTCCGGGTTACCCGTAGATCGCGCTCAGACGCTGCTGTGCCTCGGGCCCGCCGATCACCTCCGCCGAGATGTGCGCGCCCTTCCGCACAAGCTCGTACAGACGCTGCTTGTCATCGCCCTGGTCGATCTCGTTGAGCAGGCGTTTGGTTTGCGTCAGCGCGTGCGGCCCGGCCTTGGCCAGGCCCGACGCCACCTCGTTCACCCGCTCGTCAAGGTCCTGTGCCGGCACGATCTCCGTGACCAGCCCCATCTCCAGCGCCTGCACCCCGGACATGGTCCCACCCGACAGCAGGATCCGTCGCGCCCGCGTGCCCCCGACCGCCGCGACGAGCCACGGCGCGACCACCGCCGGACAGACGCCCAGATCGACCTCGGGGTAGCCCAGCTTCGCATCCGGTGTCGTGATCGCCAGATCACAGACCGCCACAAGCCCGCACCCGCCCCCGATCGCCGCACCGTTCACCCGTCCGAGCACCACCATCGGCAGTTCCCGGATCGCGATGGTCAGTTCGGCGATCGACTGCAGGAGACGGAGCGGGGCCCCGGGCTCCTTCAGCACCGCTTTCAGGTCCATACCCGCGCAGAAGGACTTGCCCTCGCCCGTCAGAACCAGCACCGACGGCCGCTCGTCCGCAGCCATCGAAGCCAGTTCACCCACCTTTTCGCGAAGGGCCGCGAGCAGGTCCAGCGAGAGCGCGTTCCGCTTCTCGGGCCGGTTGATCTTCAGTGTGGCCACCGCGCCGTCGATCGTCAGCAGGGCCAGTTCGGTGTCCATCGTGTTGCTCATGACCCTTTTATCCCTTGGCGCCCCAGATTGAAGCGAGGCGCTCCCGTTCTTCTTCGGATCCGACCAGCGCGAGCGACGCGCTGAGCGCCCGCTCGACCGGCCCGTCTTCATCAAGCCCTTCGATCTCCGTCAGCCAGCGCCGCGTCGTCGCCATGGCGTGAGGCGGTTTGCCGGCGAGTTTCTGCGTTTCGATCTGCCCGCGAGGAGTCACATCCTCCGGCAGATCCACCAGTTTCTGCACCAGCCCGAGCTCACGCGCGCGGTCGCCGTCGATCAGTTCCGGCTCGAGCAGCATCGCGCGCGTCGCCGAACTCGCCAGCGTCCGACGCACGAACGGTGCCGACACCGCCGGCGAAATGCCCATCTTCACCACCGGGTAGCCGAGTTTCAGCCCTCGATCCGCGATCGCCAGATCCGCCCCGCCCAGCAATGCGCACCCGCCGGCGACGGCGTGCCCGTGCGCCGCGATCACCACCGGCTTGCCCAGCCGGCGCATCGCTCGCACCGCCCGCGACAGCCCGGTCAGCATCGCCCCGAGCGCGTCAGAGTTGTCCTTGCACAGCGTCAGATCGAAGCCCGCGCAGAATGATTTGCCCTCGCCGCGCAGCAGCACCGCGTTGACCCGATCGTCATCGCCCACGCTGCGGACGGCCTCGACGAGATCCTCGAGCATCGCCGGCGTCAGCGCGTTTCGCTTCTCGGGCCGGTTGAGCACGATCTCCGCGAACGGGTGCTTCACCCGCTCCTCGCCGCCGGGCTCGCGCACGATCACCTCGATGAGTCCGCTCACGAAGCGCTCCCCGCACCCTGCGCTTCGTTGACCAGTTTCGACGCGTATTCCGATGCCTCTTTCATCGGTTCCTTCAGCACACCCGTCGTGTACCCGGCTTCCTCGACGGCGCGGATCAGCGCCTCCGTCGAGATGTTCCCCGGCGCACGCTTGCCCGACTCCGTGGTCGCGTAGGGGCATCCGCCGAGCCCCGCGGCGGACCCGTCGAAACTCCGCACGCCGAACTCCAGCGCCGTCTTCACGCAGTCCGACGCGCCGCCGAACGTGTCGTGCAGGTGCAGCGTGATCCACGCGTCGTCGTGCTTCTCGATCTCGCGTTGCACCGCTTCCAGCACAACCTTGATCGTTTCGGGCTTCCCCTTGCCGATCGTGTCGCCAAGGTCGATCTCGCGGATGCCGAGATCGAGCAGTTTCCGAGCAACACTCGCCACCGCCTTCGGTTCGATCGATCCCTCGAACGGACACTCGACGATGCAGGAGATGTAACCCCGAAGGTCGAGCCCTTCCTCCATCGCCCCCGAAACGACCGGCTTGAACCGCTCGATCGTCTCGTCGATATTCGCGTTCGTGTTCTTCTGGCTGAACGTCTCCGACGCCGCCGTGAACACACTGACCTTGTCCACGATCGTCCGCCCCGCCACCTGATTCACCGCCAGCGCCTGCTCCAGCCCCTTCATATTCGGGACCACCGCCGAGTAGACCAGGTCGTCGGGCTTCTCCTCGGCAACCGCCGCGAACACCTCCTGCGCGTCCCCCAACCGGGGCACCCACTTGGGGCTCACGAAACTCGAGACCTCCACCTCGTCCACGCCCGTGTGCGACAGCAGATGAACCAGCTTGGCCTTCGCCGCCGTGGGGATCGGCTCGGGCTCGTTCTGCAGCCCGTCCCGGGGAGAGACGTCGGTGATCCGGATGTATCGGTCGCGATCAGCCATAGTGCCGCATCCTAGTCGTCGAACCGCCGGTCCGTCAGGGTGATCCCGCGTCGTGGAATCCCTCCAACCCCATCCGCTACCATCGTCCCATGCACGATGCCGAGCACCCGCGCCTCATTCTCTTGCCCGGCCTCGGAGCCGACTTCCACCTCTTCCTTCCGCAGCTCAAGGCCTTCGAGCACTCCATCGTCCCAGCCTGGATCGACCCGACCAGCAGTCGCGAGCCGCTCCGCCTCTACGCCGCCCGGTTCACCGAGCACCTGCGCCGCGAGGGTCTGCTCGACAAGCCCTTCGCCCTCGTCGGCTTCTCCTTCGGCGGCGAGATGGCCATGGAAATCGCACGCTACCTGCTCATGCGCCGCTCGTCCGACGGCCACGCGATCACGATCCCCAGCGCCATCATCCTCATCAGCGCCTGCCGCTCGCGCGACGCGGTCACGAAGAAGTTCGTCCGCCAGGTCAAACTCGGCAACCTTGTCCCGAAGCCATTCGTCCGGCCCATCGCCAAACTCATCACGCCCCGATTCGCCAAGGCCAACCGCCTCGATCAGCAGCAGACCCGCTGGCTCCGCGAAATGTCTCGCACCCTCGACCCCGTCATGCTGCAGTGGGGCGGCCAGGCCACCGTCGACTGGAACCTCAGCGCCGACGACGCCCGCGCCGTCGAACGCGAGATCCCCATCCTCCAGATCCACGGCGAGAACGACACCATCATTCCCGACACGCTCCGCGAGGCCGACGTCACCATCGCCGGAGGACGCCACCTCATCCAGTGGACCAACACCGAGCACGTCAACGAGCGCATCGCCGACTTCCTCGGCGTTCCCCTGCAGCAGTAGCGATCAGACCTGCAAAACGCCCGTCTTGAACTCGCGTGAGTAGTCCCAGTTCTGCGTCATATCGAGCGCCGCGATCAGTTCCTCGCGGGTCCGGTGCGGCTCGATGATCCGGTCCAGCCAGCCCCGCGCCGCCCCGTGCCGGATGTCCTGCTGCTCGTTGTAACTGTCGGCGACCGCCTTGAGGATCGTCTGCTTGGTGTCCTCATCGATCGTCTCGCCCTTGCGCTGGCGGCTGCGCTCTTCGATCATCGCCAGCACCCCCGTCGCCTGCGCCGCGCCCATCACCGCGCACTTGCTCCCCGGCCAGGCCAGCGAGATGAACGGGTCGAACGCCCGCCCGCACATCGCGTAGTTCCCCGCGCCGTAGCTCGCGTTGAGGATCACCACGATCTTCGGCACCACGCAGTTGCTCATCGCGTTCACCATCTTCGCCCCCGAGCGGATGATGCCCTGCTGTTCCGAGTCGCGCCCGACCATGAACCCCGTCGTGTCGTGCAGGAACACGATCGGGACCTTTCGCTGGTTGCAGTCCATGATGAACCGCGCCGCCTTGTCGGCCGACTCGTCATAAATCACGCCCGGCATGTTCACCGAGTGCGTCGGCCCGCCCTTGCCGCCGTGCGCCTGGCCGCCCATCACGCGCTTGGTCACCATCTTCTGGTTCGCGACGATCCCGACCGACTTCCCATCGACCGAGGCGTAGCCGCACACGATCGAAGCGCCGTACTCGCCCTTGTATTCGTCGAAACTGTCCGCATCGACCACGCACTCGAGCACGTCGCGCACGTCGTACTGCCCGCCGCCGTTGAACGCGGAATAGATCTCCCCGGCATCACGCGACGGCTCAGAGCCGCCCTCGCTCGCATTCACTTTCGCCATGCCATTGTGC
>CAXAVQ010000222.1:0-4712 GCA_963971985.1 uncultured bacterium | reverse complement strand
CTCGAGGTCATCACAGCCTGTACCGCATAGACGAAGGCCTGCTCGGCGATGTCCGGGTGCGCCCGTCCGGCTTGCAGGGCGAGCTGCGCCATCTCGTCGGAGGTGGGCAGTTCCTTGATCGACGCGACGCTGATCCTGCCCAGCCACGCGCCTCGCGAGGGGGTGTCCAGACGCTCAAAGACGCGGGTGTACGCGGCGACTGCCTCGGGGCGGACCCGGGGCCGGTTGGTGATCTCCGTCGACACGGTTTCAAGAAAACCGTTGATCGTCTCAGACTCCACCCGTGTGAGCGTCGGAGCGAGGTCGGTGGCGAGTTCCATCATCGAGATCGCCTGGTCGAGGTTCTCACCGGCCAGTTCCACAGAAGCGCGTTCGGCGAATTTGGCGAACGTGTCCGGGGCGTTGTCGAGCCGGGTGCGGGCTTGGCTGAGCCAACGGTCGTTGGCATCGAAGTCCACACGGAGCACGCGCTCGAGCTCGCGTGAGAGCACGATAGAGCCCGGTCGGTCCATCAGCCTGCTCGCCAGGGTCTCGAGGGCCTCCTCGGGGCGTCGGTCATCGCTCTGCAGACGCGCGAGCAAGGCGGTGAGCATCGGCTGGTCGGGATAGCGTGCGGCTTCACCCCTGAGCCACTCCTCGGCCCGCTTGATCGAAGCTGTCCGTTCCCAGAGATCGACGAGTACCGCAGGGGTCTCGCTCGGTCGCACGGGGCTACGCCAAGCGCTGATGAGTGATCGTTCTGCGAGATCGAACTGCTCCTGTTCGAACGCGCTAATCCCCTGGAGCAAGGCGTACAGGCCATCGGCACCGGAGATGTCGAGCAACCGGCGTCGATCGTCGGGATCTCCCCCGTAGCGGGCCAGGAAGGCGGCCGCTGGGAGGCAGGCCGAGTCGCTCTGCAGTGTGTTGCGAGCGGTACGAAGAGTCTCGTTTCGATCGCCAAGCGCATCAAGTGCGAGGATCCTCGCGATCTGGGAGTGAACGCGGTTCGGGCCTGGGAGTTGGAGCGCGGGATCATCGAGCACCGCGAGCGCGTCTCGGTACCGGCTCCGGGCGAGCAGGGCGTGAGCGCAGGCTGCGCGATCACTGGGCGTCTGTGCGTTGGCTAGGGCTCGGTCGAGAAGTTCGTCCGCCTTGTCGCTTCGGGCTGCTTCGCTCAGCAATTCGACTTGCAGAGCGAGCATGTGGAAGTTGGTGCGCGGTGCATCCGCTCCTTCGATTGCGGCGTCGAGTGCTCGGTGAAAGTGACCTGCGCGGAGCATCGCGCGGATCGCCAACGGTCCCTCGCCGGATTCGAGAGCAGCCGTCCCAACGTCAAGCGCGATGCGGCTGATCCGTGGCTCCATGGCCGGATGGACCCGGATCAATCGATCGATGGACTCGGTATCACCCGTTCTGGCCAGTTCGATCAGGACGCCAAGGTCGTACGGGTGCGTGCGGAGATGCTCGAGCAGCGTCGATGCCTGCTCATTCGGGCTCTCGCCGAGCGCCGCACGGGCGAGAGCGAACGCCTGGCGTGCGATCGCTTGCTGTTCTGCGGGGAGTGACGCGTAGGCCCTCTGCAGTTCGGATTCGATCTGCTCGCCGTACCCCGAATGTTCTGCGACGTAGCGCAACAGGTCGATCGCAGGTGTGTCGGTTGTAGGGCGCTCGAACCGGGCGACCACGAGGGAGGCGGCCTCGGCGGGGCGACCGGTTCGGAGCAGCATGTACGCGCGGACCGCCGATTCGTTGGCAGTTCTCGGCCCCGGGATGTTTGCCGCAGCTTGGAGCAACCGCTGGGCACGGTCGATCTCGCCGATCGAATGAGAGGCTTCCGCTCCGCGCAGGAGCAACTCGCGTCGATCGCGATAGAGATCGTTGATGGACGAGCGGAAATCAGTTTCGCCCTCGAACGTCGACGGGAGGTCCGCAACCGATTCGATCGCCCGGACGGACTCGGCGAGGTAGCCGAGGCGCAGGAGCGTCTGTCCCAGTTCCGCATGCGCGGCCAAGGCTGCGCCGGCATCGTCGGGCTGATCATCGCTCCGTAGCGCGGTCAGCAGGGCCACAGCCGCGAGCGGGTCCTCGCGGAAGCGAGACGCGAGGCGTCCGAAGCGGATCAGCGTCAGCGGATCACGATCTCCGAGCGCGACGGCCTCGGCGTACGCCGCTTTCGATGCGATCGGGTTGGACTGCTCGTCGAGGAGGACGCCCAGCAGTCTCCACGCCTCGATCGACGTCGGATCAAGCCGGAGCGACTGGCGCAGGGCGGCGATGGCGCGTTCCGGCTGCCGATCAGCGATGTGCTTCTCGGCCTGCCGGTAGGACGCGAGGGCCCGTTCGGTGTCGGCGGCGCTGACCTCGATCGTGTTGCTGCTCGCCGGAAAGCTGGAGCGGAGATCGTGCAGTATGTCCGAAGCGGATCGGTTGGCACGCTCAACATCGGTCGGGGGCGTGCCCCAGTCGGCGATCGACTCGGGGAGCGGGACAGGCGCAGCAGAGGTCGAAACATCTGCGCGAAGACGCTCGGCGGTGAGCGTCTCGTCGAGGGTTGGCGTCGGCTCGGACTGGCCCATCGAGACCGCTGTCGCGGCGGAGCACGCGAAGACCATCGCGGCGAGCATTGACTTTCCGCGACGTCGGTCTCTCATGCGTGTCTCCAACTCAGGGCGAACCGATCAGGACTTGGCCGTCTTCTTTCGCGTCGTGGACCGGGACGACTTGGACGATTTGTGCGATCCGGACTTCTTCTTGGTCTTGCCCGGCTTCGGCGCGAGTTCGGAGCCGTCCGCCGACGTGTCCTCACTGTATGCCTGAAGGACCAGGTAGGTCTCCAGCCCGTCGCTGGCCTTGACGTGGCGCTCGATCGTGCCGGCGGCCTTGTCCAGCGGCGTGTCCGCTTCGAACACACCGGCTTTGATCAGCTTGCTCAGCAGGCGCTCCTCGATCGGGACGGCGTGGCAGTCCATCCCCAAGAGGCATACCCGAGCCGAGACGTAGGGGTGCATGCCGTCCAGCGAGTCCACGTACTTCCTCGCCTCGCGTTTACCGCCCTCTCGCACAGTCACGAGCGAGACCGCGTGTTCGCGCAGGTAGATGTCGCGCAGCGACGCCTTGATGCGTGCGACGCGTTCCTCCGCGGCGGGGTAGGTCTTGCCGAGCACGTCCATGATCTCCTCAGCGCGTGAGACGCGCAGGTCGTTCATGTCGACGTACGTCTCCTCGATGCGCTTGAACGCGTTGTCGGCGCGGCTCGTCGTGCAGTCCCAGAGCAGGAACGAGTAGACCAGCTGACGGATCGGCTCGAGGTCGGTCGTCGCCGGAGCCGGCTCGTACGTCGCTTTGAGGTGGTCGACAACCTGCTGGAAGGCGCTTGCCTGTTCGATTGCGCTCACTGTTGGTGCTCCCTCGATGGTTCGTGGGTGGGCTCTGTGCCGTCGGTGGGGTCCGCATCGTCGGCCGGTTCGCCGGCTCTCTGCTCTTCCTCGGCTCGCACTTTCGCGAGCGCGTCGAGGACTTCGGCCTGACGCTTGGCCGCCTTGTCGATCTTGAAGATGAACTCGGGCAACTGGTGCACGGAGACGAGGTCGCCGACCTGCCGGCGCACGTGCTTCGACGCGGCTTTGAGCCCGGCGAGCGCACGGCGTTCCTTGTCCTGCGGCATCACGCTGACGTTGATCACCGCGGTACGCAGGTCCGACGTGACCTTGACCGACGTGATCGTCAGCATCAGACCGTCGAGACGAGGATCCCCGAACCCCGCGTTCAGCACCGACTGCGCGGCGCGGTGGATCACCGAAGACATCTGCTCCGCACGCCGATTCATGAGATGAAGCCCTCCGAGCGGGCGTGCCGGAGCATCTCCGCGTCGATCTCTTCCCGTCCGGCGTCCGGGTCGTGCGCGGGCAGTTCATCGATCGCCATCACGCGGCGCGAGAGCGATCCGAGTTCGAAGGTGAGTTCGCCTGCGCCCGGACGGGAAGCGCGCTCCTCGAGTTTCGAGATGACGCTGTCCAGAACCGCGGCGCACCGCTGTGGTCCCTCCGAAGCAACGGCGATCCCGAGCGTCGCGACCTGCAGGTGATCCTGCGTGCCGACCTCGGCGACGGAGATCAACTGCTCGCGATGAAGGCGGTCTTTCACCGACTTGATCACGCGCCGCTTGTCCTTGAGGGATTCGCTCGCACGGACGATGAGTTCGATCTGGAGTGCTCCGATGTGCATGGGTCAGATCAGAGCTCCCGCTTGACTTCGGTCTTGCGGAAGCACTCGAGGATGTCGCCCTCCTTGATGTCGTCGTAGCCGGCGATCTTCATGCCGCACTCCTGGCCCGATTTGACTTCCTTGGCGTCATCCTTGAAGCGCTTGAGCTGCTCGAGGACACGGTCCTGCTCGATGACAATGTCGTTTCGGGTGACGCGGATGAGCGCGTTCCGCTCGATGACACCGTCGGTGACGTAGCAGCCCGCGATGGCGCCCACTTTGGTGACTTTGAAGACCTGGCGGACTTCGGCGTGGCCGAGGATCTCCTCCCGGACTTCCGGGCTGAGCAGGCCGGATGCCGCCTTGCGGACGTCGTCGACGATGTCGTAGATGACGCGGTAGGAACGCAGCTCCACGCCCTTGTCCTCGGCCTGGCGACGTGCCTTGGCCGACGGGATGACGTTGAAGCCGAACACGATCGCGCCGGAGGCGGCGGCGAGCGTGACGTCGGACTCGGTGACGCCGCC
>CAXAVQ010000221.1:0-4714 GCA_963971985.1 uncultured bacterium | reverse complement strand
TTCAATGCCTTGCTTGATCGAACGATGCGTCAGAATGACGACCCGTTCCAGGGACGCACCGCGCACGAGCTGGTCGATGAGTATCGATCCCTCGAATCGACGCTGCTCACGCGTTGGCACGCCCCGATCCTCAATGACTTTTTCGCGATGATCTCCGTGGGTTTGCTCCGCAAACTCTGCGATTCTGTGTGTGAAGACGGTGAAGGGTTGCATAATGCGCTCCTGCTGGACGTCGGCGACATCGTCTCGGTTGTCCCAGCCCGTCGGATCGGAGCCATGGCGGAGCGAGTTCGCGAAATCGGTGATCCGGTGCTCCGAGCGCTCGAAGCGGAGTGTGTTTCGGACCTGGCCTGCATTGATGAGTGGCCCGATATCAGACGTGATGTTGACCGCTATATCCATGAGTTCGGAGACCGCTGCCTGCAGGAACTGAAACTCGAGACACCGACACTGCGAGACGATCCGACGCCACTGCTTCGTTCGATCGCGGCGATGGCGCGCCGCGGCCCGATTTCGGAAAATCCGTTTGAGCAGAGCGTGCCGTCTGATGACCGGCTCCGTACACAGCTACAGGGCAAGCCGATGAAGCGACTGATCGCTCGCTTCCTCGTACCGCAGTCTCGGAATCGGATACGTGATCGGGAGAATCTCCGCTTCGCGCGAACGCGCGTATTCGGATACGTGCGACGGCTCTTCGTAGCACTCGGGGAAAGGTACACCGAACTCGGGCTTCTCAAGAACCCGCGAGACATTTTTATGCTCGAAGTCGAGGAAGCGCTGGGTCTGGCAACGGGTGTCTCGACGCTTCTCGATCCCGCTGGCACCGTCGCGTCTCGTCGCGAGCGATTCGAGTACCAGAAGGCGCAGCCGCCTCTCCCGGTGCGCTTTGAGACCCGTGGCTCAGTCCATCCACTCCGCCCGATCGTTCGGCCGCGTGTGCCCGATAACACCGAGGACTCGTCGGAGCTTCGCGGTGTTGGCTGCTGCCCGGGCTTGGTGCGGGGGCGAGCACGCGTAGTGAGCGATCCGGTAGGAATCGAGCTGGCGCCGGGAGACATTCTGATCGTGGAGCGGACTGATCCCGGGTGGGTCATGCTCTTTCCGGCGGCGACCGCGATCGCCGTGCAGCATGGAAGCGTGCTCTCGCACACGTCGATCGTGGCTCGCGAGCTCGGCCTCCCGTGCGTGGTGGCGGTTCCTGGATTGCTTTCGCGTGTCTCCGACGGCGATCGACTGGAACTCGACGGGAGTTCGGGCCTGCTCCGCATTCTGGAGCGAGGGGCATGAGCGCGTCGATCAGATCGCGGGCGGATTTTTCCGAGATTCGATACGCCCAAGTCTGGGAGGACGCGGACGTGCTCCTCGAGTCACTCCGGATCCAGCCTGGTGACCGCTGCCTTTCGATCGCGTCCGCCGGCGACAACGCGCTGGCGATGCTGACCGCCGACCCGTCGGAGGTTGTCGCCGTCGATATCAGTGAAGCGCAACTCGCGTGTCTCGGCCTCCGCATAGCGGCGTACCGGTCGCTGTCACACTATGAATTGCTCGGACTCATGGGTTCGAGGCCACACGATGACCGATGGGGGCTCTACCAGCGCTGCCGTACCGACAATTCGATGACTGACGCACAGATCAACTTCTGGGATGCTCGGCGTGCTCTGATCGAGTGCGGCATCGGTGATGCCGGGAAGTTTGAGCGGTACTTCAAACTGTTCCGCCGTCGTATCCTTCCTCTGGTGCATCCGCGTCGGCGCGTTCTGCGTTTGCTCGAACAGAAGACCGCCGATGATCGGTACCGGTTCTACGAGCAGGAGTGGGACACCTTGCGCTGGCGCCTGATGTTCCGGGTGTTCTTTTCCCGACTCGTGATGGGCCGGTTCGGCCGTGATCCCGAGTTCTTCCGCTACGTCAACGGCGATGTCGGGACACGGATTCTGACTCGCGCGAAGTACGCCATGTCAGTGCTCGACCCGTCGGAGAACCCGTACATGCATTGGATACTGACCGGGACGCACGGAGACGCACTGCCGCTGGCGCTGCGAGAGGAGCACTTCGAGACGATCCGCTCACGTCTTGATCGAATCACGGTGGTGCACGGGGACCTCGGAAGCGGGCTCCGGAGCGCACCGAATCGGGCCTTCGATCGGTTCAATCTAAGTGACATCTTCGAGTACATGTCCATAACTGAAACCGAGTCTCTTCTCGGAGACATCCTTGAGCGAAGTTCGCGGGGGGCGCGGCTTGTGTACTGGAACATGTTGGCGGAGCGCTCACACCCAGAATCGCTCGCCGACCGAATCCGCGGCCAGAATGACGAGGCGGATCAGCAGCTGTTGCGTGATAAGGCCTTCTTCTATTCACGCCTTGTGATTGAAGAGGTACTCGGGTGACGGATTCCGGGACACTCATCTCGATGGGTGCTGTCGCGCTGTTCATCGGATCGGCATTCGTCTTTCTGGCATGGTTCGCCGCTCGGAATCGTCTGAAGCCAGAGACCAGCCGGAAAGCCGCGCACATCGCGGTGGGGCTCTGCGCCGTTTCGTTCGGCTGGCTCTTCGATGACACGGCGCCGGTCGCGGTGCTGTGCGCAGGCGGTCTCGCCTTCGCGATGGCGGTACGCTACGTCCCGGCCTTGCACCGAACCTTTGGCTCGATCGTGCACGGCGTGTCCCGGCGTTCCTACGGCGATGCCTGCATACCAATCGCGGTGCCGATCGTGCACGGATCAGCGATGCCAGAGCGGGAGTTCTATGTGATCCCGATCCTCGTCCTCACTCTGGCGGACGCGGCCGCGGCGCTCGTTGGAAAACGGCACGGAAGATGGGCGTACCGCACCGACGAGGGGACAAAGACCCTCGAGGGATCCGCGGCGCTCGCGATCGTCACCGCGATCGTTGTCTTCGGTTGCCTTCAGTTCTGGGGGTATGAGTGGACCCGGGGAGCATCGATCTCGGTCCTCGTCGCCATCCTGGTGATGCTCGCCGAGGCGGTTTCTTGGCGTGGATTGGATAATCTCATTCTCCCTCTCGGCACACTCGCCCTCTTGCGCATCTACACGGACATGCCCGAGGCGATGATCCGCTGGCGTGTGGTGTTCGCGGTATGCCTGCTGATTCTCGCGGTCGTCTGGCATCGCAAAGCCGGGCTGATCGGCGCGGCTGGGATCGCCTCCGTCTTTACGGTGTACGCTTGCTGGGCGATTGGCGGAATCGCCTGGTCTATGCCACCGTTGCTGATTCTGCTCGCTCTTCCGTTTCTTGGTGCGCGCCACATCGAAGCACGGAGCGAGGATCTCGGCGTCGGCGTCGTTTTCAGCATGGCCAGTGTCCCTCTCGGATGGCTGTTTCTCCACGGCAGTGTCTTGATCGAATCAACCTTTTTGCCGTTCCTTGCTTCGTGGTTCGGAGTCCTCGGACTGGTGTGGATCATTCGGCGCAATCGGGACAGGTCACTCGGTCAGTGCGACGGGATGTTGACCAGCAAGATCCTTGTCGTAGCAATTCTCATCACGGCGGTATCATGGGAATTCACAGATTTCTCGAGCAATCCCTTGGGGAGCATCTTGATCCTCGTCGCTTCGTTCTGCGTCGCATCACTGTGTGAATCCCTTGCTGGGCTTGGCCAAAGAGGCACGAGGGGGGATGTTCGGTGGGCGTTGCGGGCCACTATGGTGTTGATCACATCGTGCTTCGGACTCCTTTCTTCGGTCACACTGGGAGGGGAGGTCTGATGGTCGAAGTGATTGATCCGCGTATCGATAGCCTGCATTCGCTGCGATTCCATCCGGCGGTTGATCCATGGCCTGAGGGAACAAAGGGACCGCGAGCGGACCGTCATCTCGCGCTGATACGTGATGGAGCGGTCCACGCCAGATGCTCGCTTTGGTGGAGCGGTACCGCGCCGCATCAAGGCCGGGCAACGTGCTACCTGGGGCATTTGGCGGGACTGGACGGTGGTTGCGTTACAGAACTCCTCTCCTTCGCCCGAAGGCCTGATCTGATAGCTGCCAGGGAAATTCTCGGTCCGATCGATGGAAATACCTGGCACCGGTACCGGGTCGTCACCGATCAGGGCATTCAGCCGTCGTTCCCGCTCGAGCCCGCCAATCCCGAGTGGTGGCCGGTAGCCTTTGAAGACGCGGGATTCCAAGTCGTGGAATCATACTGGTCCGCTGTTCGTGATCTGCGAAGGCGCCCAGTCGATGTGCCGCCGGATGCTCCCAAGGGCGTCGTGGTTCGCCGACTCGATAGAGCGCGACTTGATGAAGAACTCGACGCTATCTACGGCCTCGCCGTGGAGGCATTCGCGTCGAACCCTCTGTACACGCCAATCGATCTCGAAGCATTCCGAGCCATGTACCGCCCGATCGCGTACGGACTCGACCCGGGGCTCTGCCTCATCGCGGAAACCGATCGGCCCGTCGGGCTCATGCTCGCGATACCGGCGCACGCGGAACACCTGGTGCTGAAGACCATCGCCGTCGACGAAAGGATGCGGGGCAAGGGTCTCGGGAACTGCCTGCTCGCGACCATCGCTCGATACGGGCAGGATCTCGGGTTCACACACCTGATCTACGCACTGATGCACGAGTCGAACCGTTCGTCCGAGATGGTGCGCCGACTGGCGGAGCCGATGCGTCGGTACGCCTTGTACGGTTTTGGTGGTGCGCCGTGAACGCCGTTGGTGTTCTCGATCATTGGGCGAACGAGCGACC
>CAXAVQ010000220.1:0-4769 GCA_963971985.1 uncultured bacterium | reverse complement strand
AAACGGCTGACGACGAGCAGCAGGGCGAAGGCGATCGCGGCGAACTGGGTCGAGCGACCGAGGGCGATCGACTGGAACGTCACGCCCTGCTCGGCTCCCACGCTCAGGCTGGCGGAATTCACCATCAGCACGCCGATGCACAGCAGGCTCAGCACGCAGAGCAGAATGACATCACCGGCTTTGAGCATGGGGCAACCAGATCTATCGGACGGGGGCGCGATCCGGCTGCACCGGGCGGGTTTGGTGCAGCCATCCGACGGTTCGTGCGTACATTTGTGGTGTGGTCCGTCGCTGGAATAGGCACCGGGCACCACGCGTTCGCTCCGCAAAGGGAGACTTCTATGTCCATCAAGAGCAGCTACTTACCGATCTCGTTCCCGCTCAGCGCGGTCCTCTTGGCAGCCGGTGCGATCGCTTCGCTCGGCGCGACGGCCCAGGCCGGCCCGGACGACAGCGTCTGGTACCAGCCGCCGACGCGAACTGTGCAACCGGCGCAGCACTCCAGCCACAGCCATCGCTCGAGCAACGTTCGCGTCTCCTACGGGCGCGACTACAGCCACGGCTACCGCTATGACTCGCGCTACCGCTATGGGCGCTCGTACGACAGTTGCTACTCCTATTCCTACCCGCGCACCTACCGATCGAGTTCGTATCGCTACTCCACGCCCTACCGGTCGTACTCGCGCCCCACGGTGATTTCGTACCCGAGCACCTCGACGCGGATTACCTACGTCACCCCGGTCGTTCAGGACACGCAGTACACGCGCACCGAGCCCGCAGGGGCGTACGACGCCGTCAGTTACCGTGAGTACCAACGCCTGCTCGCCGAGCAGCGGGTGCTGCGTCAGCAGCTCATCGAGCAGCGGAACGAGCAGCAGCGTCAGGCCGAGGCGACGCCGACGTATAACCCCGGTCCGCCGGTGCCCTCGAACGCTCCGCTGAACATCGCCAAGGACGCTCCCGGGAGCGAAACCAAACCCGATCGCCCGCGCTCGGCCGACGAAATCGTGCCGCCCGTACCCAACGAGCGGTCGGTGCAGACCCAGTACGAAGCGGAAGCCGAGTCCTCCATGGCTCCGGGTTGGCAGGCCCTCGCGGATCGGAACTTCGACCTCGCGATGGCCCGTTTCACCGAGCTTGCGGGGCAGGAAGATGCCTCGACGGCGGATCGGATCGGGTTCGCGCTCAGCGCAACCGCGATCGGTCAGCGCGAGCGGGCGGCGTGGGCGATGCGCCGGGTACTGATCGCCGATCCTGAGGGGTTCGGCTTCATCCCGGCGTCGGATGAACTCCGAACGTCGTTGAAGTCGTTGGCATCGGACATCGGGCGTGATGCCGAGGCCCGTTCGGAGGGTCCGGAGCGTCGGATGCTGATGTTCCTGGGTGCCAGCATCGATTATCTGGCTCTGGATATGGATTCGGGGCTCGAACGTCTCGAACAGGCCACGGTTGATGGCGAGGACCACCACGAGGGCGCGGTCCAGCTCCGTCGCCTGCTCGAAGAGTCCGGGGCGACCGGGTTCTGATCAGATCGCCCGCTGGCTTGCGGGTTTCGCGCCATTCAGATACATTCCCCGGCCCGACGCAGCACGCGTCGGGTTGGTGGTTTTGCCCGCGCGGTGCGGGACAACACACAAACAACCGGTTGAACCACGCCATCCGTCGATCCCGATTGGCCGGGGCCGATGTCCGACTCGCTCGGGGATGGGGTGGGAGGTGGAGACATCATGGCCAAAAAAGAAGTTATCAAACAGTTCAAGGTGATGGCGCCTGGCGGCACCGCCACCCCCGGTCCGCCGCTCGGTCCCGCTCTGGGTGCGAACGGTGTGAACCCGGGTCAGTTCATCCAGCAGTTCAACGCTGCGACCGCCGACAAGAACGGTCGCGTCGTGGGCTGCGTGATCACGGTCTACAACGATCGTTCCTTCGAGTTCGAGATCAAGTCCTCGCCGGCTTCGGCTCTGCTGAAGGCCGCGGCCAACGTCGACAAGGGTTCGGGTACGCCCCAGAACCTCGACGGCGGGAAGGTGACCCGTGATCAGATCATGGAGATCGCCACGGAGAAGATGGCCGACCTCAACGCCGTGAGCGTTGAGTCCGCGGCTCGGATGATCGAAGGCACCGCCCGTTCCATGGGCATTGTGGTGGAGGGCTGAACCTATGGCGACCAAATCACCCGATGTGCTGAAGCGTCTGGGCAAGCGTCAGCGTGCCAACTACGAGATCCGCAAGGACGACGTGCAGTCGATGCCTTCGGCGATCGCTTCGCTGAAGCAGTTCAAGGCTCCGAAGTTCGACCAGACCGTTGAGGTCGTGATGCACCTGGGCATCGACCCGCGTCAGGCCGACCAGGCGATCCGCGGCTCGGTGGCTCTGCCCGCGGGCATCGGCCAGACCAAGCGGGTCATCGCGTTCTGCGACGCGAAGACCGAGCAGGCGGCGCTCGACGCCGGCGCGATCAAGGCCGGCGGCGAGGCACTCGTTCGCGAGATCGAGGGCGGGTTCTTCGACTTCGACGTCGCCGTCGCGTCTCCGGACATGATGCGCGTCATCTCCAAACTCGGTCGTGTGCTGGGTCCCAAGGGACTCATGCCCTCGCCGAAGGCCGGCACCGTGACCCCCGACGTCGTGAACGCGGTGAAGGAATACGCTGCGGGCAAGGTGGAATACCGCAACGACAAGTTCGGCAACATCCACGCCCCGATCGGCAAGATGAGCTTCAAGGAGGGCGACCTGCTCGCCAACCTCGAGCACTTCGTCACCACGATCGAGAAGCTGCGTCCGTCCGCTGTGAAGGGCAACTACATCAAGAAGATTGCCATCAGCGGAACGATGACCCCCTCCGTCCTCGTCGAGATCCCGGCGGCGAAAACCGCCTGATCGGTCGCGATCCCAGAACAGCAAAGGTTAAGCAATGAGCAAGCCCGTCAAGAACTGGATGATGCGCGACTATCAGGAGCTCCTGGAAGGGCAGGACAGCGCCCTTCTGATCTCCGTTCGCGGCATCAGCGCCAACGACAACAACCGTCTGCGCAAGGAACTGGCCAAGAAAGAGATCTCCGTCACGGTGATCCGCAACAACCTGGCCAAGCACGCGTTCTCAGAATCTCCCCTCTCCGGCCTCTCGCCCCTGCTCGAAGGGCCCAGCGCCCTCGCGTACGGCGCCGAGTCGGTCGTGGACGTGGCCCGCGAACTCGTGAAGTGGGCCAAGCAGGTCGAGAACCTCGAACTCAAGGGCGCCGTCCTCGACGGCGTGCTCTTCGAGGGCGAAGCCGGCGTCAAGCGTCTGAGCGATTTCCCGACCCGGGAAGAGGCGCAGGCCAAGGTCGTTTCCGTGGTGCTCGCCCCGGCGAAGAAGCTCGCCGGTGCCGTCACCAGCCCCGCGAAGAACATCGCCGGCATCCTCAAGACCATCGAGGAGAAGCTGGAAAAGGGCGAGGCCATCGCCAAGGTGTCCTGAGCAACCGTCCCCGAAACATCGAGCATCGACTGGCCCAATGTGCCCTCCGGGGCGGGTTAAAGACCGGGCGTTCCGGTCCCTCTCGATGCCCTTGTCCGCCGAGGCGCAGTGCCGCGGCCGTATGAAAGAAGTCTGACATGAACGACGAAGCAACCAAGACTTTCGACTCCAAGATCACCGAACTCGGCGACAAGATCGTCGGCCTGACCCTGAAGGAAGCGGTCGATCTGGCTGACTACCTGAAGGACACCTATGGCATCGAGCCCGCCGCGGGCGGCGCGGTGATGATGGCCGGTCCGGCCGGTGGCGGCGAAGGCGAAGCGGCCGAGGAGAAGTCCTCGTTCGACGTGGTCCTGAAGTCCGCTGGCGACAAGAAGATCCAGGTCATCAAGGTGGTCCGCGAGATCACCGGCCTCGGTCTGAAGGAAGCCAAGGAACTGGTCGAGACTCCCGACGGCAAGATCAAGGAAGGCCTGTCGAAGGAAGACGCCGAGAAGCTGAAGGCTCAGCTCGAAGAGTCCGGCGCCACCGTCGAACTCGCCTGATCGCCCGATCGGCAAATGCCTGTATTTGACCCGGAATACCCTCGATCGGGGGTATTCCGGGTTTTCCGCATCGCCGGACATGATGTGTGTCCGTCGTGTGTCGTTTCTCTTTGGCCCACATGTTGCACAGGGCTTGTGACGCTGGTACGATTCTCAGTCCACCAGATCCCCAAGCACCCGTGCGCGCACTGAACGCGCGTCGCGATCGAGCCGTGAGGTTCGATTATCGCGGCGACCGCTGTCTGTGCCCGAACGCCGTACCCCCGAGGTAGTTGATGGCTGTGACGAAAGTCCGCGATTTCTCGAAGCGTGGCGACGCGATCCCCGTCCCGAACCTCACCAGCCTCCAGACCGACGCATACGACCGGTTTCTTCAGCTCGAATCTGCGCCCGAAGAACGCGACCCGGCCATCGGTCTCGAAGCACTCCTGCGCGAAGTGTTCCCCATCGCATCGTACGATGAGACGCAGTCGCTTGAGTATTGCTACTACACGCTGGAAGAGCCCCGGTACACCCCGGACGAATGCCGCGAACTGCGCCTGACCTACGGGCGCCCCTTCCGCGTCTGCCTGCGTCTCAACCGCGAAAACCACCCCGACCTGGCCGAGGAAGAGATCTATCTCGGCGAGATCCCCATCATGATGGGGGGTGGCGAGTTCGTGGTGAACGGTGCCGAACGCGTGATCGTCTCGCAGCTGCACCGCTCGCCGGGCGTGGACTTCTCGATCGTCTCGGCCGAGGGTGACCGTCCGCTGCACTCGGCC
>CAXAVQ010000219.1:0-4805 GCA_963971985.1 uncultured bacterium | reverse complement strand
CTTCAGCTCGCCGACCTCCGAGAGCAGCGGCTGCACGAACAGCGCCGCGTCCTCGGCGTTCAGGTAGTTGAGCTGGATGACCTTGAACGCGGTCTTGCGCTGGGCGGCCTTGATCGCCTCGTACTCGGCCTGCGTGTAGACGTAGATGAAGTTACCCTTCTCCTCGTACGCGAAGCCGTTCACGAGGAGAATCGCGTCGAGGGCCTCGTAGAACGTCACGCCGAAGAGGTTCGCCGTCACGGTCGCCCGGACGTCGGGGCTCGCGACGATGTTCTTCTGGGTCTCGACGGCCAGAGCCTGCAGCACATTCGAGAGGCTTTCGTCCTGGACGAAGATGTCGACGGTCATGTACTCGCTGACCTCAACGCCGCCGGACTGATCATCGCCGCTCCCGGCCGGAACGCCGGCCTGGGCGAATGTCTGGCCCGCACAAACAGCCAGAGCCGCCGCGGCGGTGAGGCCGAGCGGGAGGCGACGGTTGATCCACGAGTTCGAGAGAGAGGTAAGTCGGCTCATCGCTGTGCTCCAGAGCTGTCGAGAATCCATCGATCCGGCGTGCGAGTCGCACCCTGACAACCACCCACGCCCGGATGAGCATCTTGCCCATCCCCGAGTCCGTTCCGATCGGTTGCCCGATCCGGGAAGGCCTGCCACCGGTCACGCGCCGGACCCGCAAGCCTGCGTAGGCCCCTGCCAGCGCAAACGCTTGCAGGAGAAGAGACTCTGTTTCACTCCAACCGTCGGCCAAGTCCGGTCGGGAATTCGGCGGAAGCCTTGCCGAACGTGCCGTCTCGGTCGTCTCATCCGTCACAGAGTCACCCTGAGCGTTGCAGCCCGCGCAGACCGAACCGGTCGGGACAACCGCTCCATCTCGGCGGTTCCGATAGGTGACCACGGACCGAATGCGCATGAAAAAGCCCCGCTTTCACGGGGCAATCCGAAGCTGCACTCGTACCTCTCACCGGATCAGGGGTCGACGCGTTCCACAACGATGCGACCGGTCATGGGTGAAACGTTGATCCGGAAGACCCATTCGTCGTTCGCCCCGCCGACAATCTCCACGAACCCGCCCTCGCTGGGTTCTTCGCTCGTCAGTCCCTGCACGGGCCCGCCGAGGGGATCGAAGATCAGCAGGCCGTCGCCGTCAAAGCTGGCTTGCGTGATCCGGGCGCCGCCGTAGCGGTCGTGGTCGAAGTCCCTGCTGTAGGGCCCGACCTGGTCATCGGGGTGAAACATCGCGTGTGTGTTGAGGTCCAGCAGCGGGCCGTTGACTTCGGCGAGTGTGTAGCCGTTACCAACGGTGAACTCCCAGGGAGTGGCGTACGGGTCGACGGGCACCCGCTCGAACCAGATCGCGCGCCGTGACTGGTAGGCCATCGCGTCGGACTGCGCAAACGTGATGTCGGCGACGGTCTGGCGGACCGCGGACTGCACGCGGAGCACACCCGTGGAATTCATCGATGGGATGACGATCACCGTGGCGATGCTGAGTATCACGACGGTCACGAGCACTTCCACGAGCGTGAACCCGCGCGAAGCACCCGGTCCGGACTGCGTATCAACCGATCGGCGCATGAACAACTCCTTGCCTCACGATTCCGACAGCCCCGGTATCACTCGGCGACTTTGATCTCGGGCATGGAAACGACGTTGACGTCGAGCGGGGCGGCGAGCTTCTTCTCGATGCTGTCCATGCGCCGGTCGATTTTCTCGAGTTCCTGGATCATCTTGAGGCGTTGAGCCGCCGCGTTCGGCGGAGCCGGAACGCCGCGGTTCGCCTGTGACGCGACAGCGCTGCTCGTATCGGGCAGTATGTCGACTCGCTGGGAAACAGCGACAGCGAGGAGTACCGCGATGATGGTCAGGACCCGATTCTGATAGGTCTGGCGATCGCCGGTCCGTGGTGCGTGCGTGTCGGTCATGGGTTTCTCCTCGCCGGTGAAGCGATGAACGCGAAAGTCAGGGATCGGCACCGGGTGTGAACACGAACGATGACGGGCCGTCTTCAATAGCATCGGAAACATCCGTGCTCCATCGCAGCGACACGCGGAAAGCGTCTTGCCCGAACTTTCCGCTCAGATCGTCCAGACCGAACCCGTCGATGCCGACGGCGACGGTCGCGACCGCGATGTCGCTCCGTTCTCTCCAACGCGAGGGGAAATCGGCACTCGTCGCTGCAGATCGCCCGATCGGGCGCGTCAGTCGCTCGAAGGAGTCGTCGTCGGGAGACGGCTGCCAATCGACGGATGATGCGCTGATCTGGCCGAGGAAGCGGCTGTGCGTGAGAACGAGCAGTTCGGAAGGGTCCAGAGCGCTATCCAGATCGATATCGCTGTGCCAGAGCACCACCTCGGTCACGCCGGTGTCCGCCGATTCATGAGTGGCCACGACCTCCTGACACGACGAGAGAAGCGCCTTGATGGCCTCGAACGAATTCAGGCGCTCGGGAGACTTCGGGGGCACGTCCGCGGGCAGCTCGGGAGCCGCCATCGCTCGAAGGGCGGAAGGGACGAACACGAAACTGGACGCGGTGAGAACCGCGCCCGCGAGCAGGACCACGAGCGTCTCGCCGTGGGCGAGGCCCCGTCGGGACGACGCGTGTCGCGTCGATGTCGATTCTGGGTGGTGGAGCTCGGACACGGAAGGCTTACGGCACGGTTTCGTTGGAGAGCACGTCGTTCACGGCGTCGTACCCGGCGGCATAGAAGTTCAAGTCGCGGCCGTCGACTTCGAAGAGCCACCCGACGACGGCGCTGCTCGTGAGCGCGAGCGCTTCCTCGTACGTCCCCTCACCGATCTCGGTGCTCGACGTGTAGAAGTTCCGCGGCTCTTCACGGAGATAATTGTCGGACACCAGGATCCCCCAGGATCCCGCTTGCAGTGGGTTATCGGGGTGAGACGTCGGCAGGCCGCCGGCGTAGTTGCCCTTATAGACCTCCACCTGGTTCGTGATCTCTTGAATGTTGCGCTGGATGTGGGTCTTTGTTGCTTCGGTAGTCGCGCTGACGAACTGCGGGACGACGATGCTCGCCAGGATCCCAAGGATCACCACGACGATCAGGATCTCGACGAGCGTGAAGCCAGAGCGCTGGATTGGGCGATCGTTCATGATCAGCTCCTGCAAACGGACGGTGCGAACCAGTTCACCCAGAGTCCCGTGGATCACGGAATCAGCCGACCCCCCTTTCGGAGAGCCGGCTGGTACGTTCGTGTCACGCTCGATCGAGCGCGGACTGTTCAGACAGTCAGATCAAGCGGCTCAAGGAGCGGCCGGATCGAACGGGGCGTAGCCATCCTCGTTGGAGAGGAGGTTGTTGACGGGGTCGTAGCCGACGGCGTAGACCTCGCTCGCACCGGTCGACCAGCCCCAGCCGGCGGCGGCGGCCGAACCTTCATCACCAGCGGCGAGCTGAGCGGCATCTTCCGCGATGGTGCTCGAGCGGGTGAAGCCGTTGAACGGCTCTTCCTTGAGGTACTCGCCGGAGACGAGTTCGCCCCAGCCACCGTTATCGGCACCGGTGAAGTCGGGGTACGCACCCTGCTCCTTCACACGGTAAAGCTCCACCTGACTCGAAATGGTCTGGAGCTGGCTCTGGATCGCGCCCTTCACGGCAGCCTGGGAGGCCGATGTGAATTGGGGCACGACGATCGCCGCGAGGATCCCGAGGATCACCACGACGATCAGAATCTCAACAAGGGTAAAACCAGTGTTCCGCTTACGCATGCTTCATACTCCTCAGACAGGCGCCAACGCCCGAGATCGCGCGTTCGGGCCGGTTGGCTCGCGCGGTTTTGACCTGCCTGCTGGAACGGTTCTGAGGCGACGCGTTGTCTCTCACCCACACGGGCTGAGACCGACGGGGTTCACCCGACCCCGACCGCGGCTCCGAACAGCGGGCAGCCGATCAATCGCATCGACCGAAGCCGCTCCCCTCTTCATTGCTGAAGCGTTTCCGCACGAAATCGCGCCGGTCGTAACGATAAAGCCGACCCAGCCAGCCACTTAGCCCTACTGCGCAGTCGGGTATCCAATGAAAAACCCGTGCCGGGAGGCACGGGCTGGTCAGGAAGCAGGGTCCGGATATCGGGTCGAGTCAGTTCTCGCTCAAGATCAGAGGCACGATCCGGTTCCCGGAGAGGTTCAGCGAGCCGATGAAGGCCGCCGCGGCGGTCGCCTCATCACCGTCGGCGGTCTCGGCGATCTCGATCATCCGCTGAACCTGACGGTCCTGGAGCATGTTGCCGAAACGCTTGGCCGATTCGGAGGCGATCTTGATCAGTTCGATGCGTTGCTCGTCGGAAGCGGAGAGGGCCGCATCCACGATCGCGACCTGAGCCCGCTGCTCGTTGACGTAGCTCAGCACCCGAGCGACGTTCAGTTGGGTCTCGTCGAAGGTAACCGGGAGTGAACCGATGAGCGAGGAGGCCGAATCCGACACGTTGAGGATCGGGTTGCGACCGACCGCGAGGCGCTCAAGCAGGGTCAGGGCACGCTCGGAGTAAGCCTCGGCCTCTTCCTCGGTCATGGGCGCACCCGAGCCGCGAGCGACGACGGCGGTCACGGTCGCTGCAAGTTCCGGGGAGCCGAGACCGTCGCGGGCGATCCGAGTCAGATCGTCGTTGGCGTAGCGGGGGCCGAAACGGTTCACGTTCTCGAAGGGCATGAGCGCGATGACGGGGGTGGCTCGCAGGCGGGCGGTCCGACGCACGGATTCGATGAGTTCGATGCCGGGCTCGTCATCGATGTCGGAGATGATCACGTCGACGCCGGGGATGTCCGCGACGAATTCCATAGCTTCGCTCAG
>CAXAVQ010000218.1:0-4830 GCA_963971985.1 uncultured bacterium | reverse complement strand
CATCGTCCATCGCCAGCACAAGCGCGGCGACCGCAAGGAGTACTTCCAGGCCGAGATGGACATCTGGACGATGTTCAAGACCATCGCCCGCGAGCGCAAGAAGCGCGAACTCGACCCGGTCGTGGCCTCGCTCTTCGAGGTGCGCGACATGACCGGCGACACGCGACTCGCCAAGAAGAACGGCGCGGACCCGGCGGAACTGAAGGCCCACAACGAACGCCTCGACGAGATGCTCAACTTCGTCTCGACGCTCGACAAGCTCAGCGCGGGCGTCCTGAACAAAGAAGGCAGCGGCCTGCGCAAGGCCCTGTCGCTGCTCGGCAAGTTCAGTTAAGCCTGATTCCCCGCAACCGACTCGGGGACTCTTCCGTATCCTGAATCATGGCCCGACTCGCCCCGCTCGCGTTTCTGCTCGCCGCGCTGCTGTCGTTCTTCGCGATCGGCACACCGGCCGCCCACGCCGACGGCAAGGTGTTCCTCTCGATCGCGTCGGACCCATCGGGGTCGGCGAGCGCGACGATGCCGCGCCAGCGTGCGATCATCGCCATCAAGGACGGTGTGCAGCATCTGGCGATCGACACGGCTTTCGTCGGCCCGGGCGAGGAGTTCGCGTGGCTGGTGCCCTTGCCGAGCGAGCCGGAGATCCTGCCGGCGACGAAGGGGATGTTTGATACGGTCGACCTCCTGACCGCGCCGAGAGTAAATGGCCGCATGGTGCCGGACGTCGTTATTGCGCCTGGTGTCCTGATCGTCTTTGGCGTGCTCATGATGATTTGGTGGAAGGTGAGACGGCACGGGGCCGTGATCGCTCTCTTCGCAATACTGCTCTTTCTGTTCTTCTGGATTCCAATGCTGAGCGGATCGGTACGAGGAGGTCCGACGATCGGGCAAGCTCAGGTTCATCAGCAGGAGTCGGTCGGCGCGTATGACACCGTCGTTCTCGGCGCGCGTCGCGCGACCGATGTGCTCTCTTGGCTTTCAGATGAAGGTTTTGCTGTTCCGGACGGCGTTGAGTCCGTTGTGCAAGAGTATCTCGACCGCGGTTGGGTCTTCGCCGCAGCGAAGTTAAGGGACGAAGAACGCAATGACGGTGAGCGGCGAGCGCATCCACTGCAGTTTCAGTTCGCGACTGAGCGACCGGTTTATCCCATGGCGTTAACCGCTATCGAAAACAAGCACCTCCAGCTTGATCTGTTTGTCTTCGCGGCCGGCACTGCGAACGTCGATCAATTGAGAAGGCTCGCGGCACTCGAAGTAACACGTCACAAAACCGACGAGGATGACGGCAGCCGCCTGTCGATCCACTGGCAACTGCATATGCCGCTTTCGCATCCCGGTCTGATTGATATATCGAAAGATCTGCCAATGGTCACGCGGCTGACCGGCACGCTTTCGCCGGAACAACAGCGGCGAGACATCGAGATCAGCTTTGGTGAGCCCGAGCCGACGCGGGTGACGCTGCGAACACCAAATTCACGCAATGCCTATGTGCTTTCGAGCGCAGCCTGGCTGGCCGTCCTGCCGTGCATTGCCTGGCTGATCGTCGCCGGTGCCAGCCGCAGATCGGACAAATCGCCATGTCTTGGGCGAGATACTGCGAGGTGGCCCTGGGTCGTGGTGATTCTGGGAACAGCGGTCGTTGGTGGCGCGGTGGTTCATCGCGGTATACCGGTCTACGAAGGTGCTACCACGCGGTGGTTTGATAGGCTCTCTGAAGAGACGGGCCTTGAAGGTGTTGCGGAATTCATGACGACACAGCCGATCGGCAGTTTCGGAACGTCAGCGAGCGAGTTCACAGAGGAGGTTGAAGAATTGCTCGTCGAGTTCGATGTCTCTCCCCAAACCGGCGATAGCCCCCTCCACTACCGCATCGAGTTCAGCGAAGACGAGACCGAAGCGCAGTTCATCTGGCACGACCTGATCGGCGCGGAGCACCGGGTGGTCATCCCGCTTGCGCCCGAAGACGCCTCCGAACCGTCCGGTCCATGAGAAAAGCCGGACGCCCTGCGGGGCGGTCCGGCTTCGTGCGAGTCGTGTGTGATTCGGTCGTTCGGCTTAGAGGCCGAACTGCTTGGCGAGGGCTTCCGCGGCGCCTTCGAGTTTGGCGTCGGTCTCATAGGTACCGGCTTCGATCTCGGCGCGGATGCGTGCGACGAGGTCGGTGCGGATGCTGTCGGCGTTCAGGGCCTCGGCGGAGAGTTCCACTCGATCGCTGCGATCGAGGGTGCGCGGGGCCTCGTTCGTGGGCTGGAACTGAGCCTTGGCGGCCCGGTCCTGCGTGCTGCGCGCGATCTGGTCAAGGCGGGCGCTCGCGAAGCCGTTGAGGTTGTCGATGTTGCTTGCCATGGGGCGAACTCACTCCTGGTGCGAAAGGCCTCAGAGACTCTGGTGTGCAGGGGCTTCCGTGCGTACGCGCCCGGGCCCTGAGGCGTTAGGATGCGCGGGCGACTGGCGCCGGCGACTGATGAACTGGGTTTATCCGGAACCTTTCCACTCTTCCGGTGACACACTCTGTATCGACGGTGCACAGGAAAAGCCTTCAACTTTGCCACTCGGGCTGAAGTTTTGGTAAGTGCTGATCTGGAATGGACTTATGCAAATAACTCGACGGCGGACTCGACGCGGAATCTTTCAAAATCCGCTCGAATACGGGGGAGCAGACCCGATAACTGGTCGGGCTTTGTCCGGATATACATATCCGGTGGGGCGGCTCGTTGTGCTGGTGCTGTTCGGGTGGGCCTTGACAGCGGTCGGCTGCTCGGGCGGTGGCGGCGAGTCGGCTCAGGAGGCCGCGGATCGTGCGCGAATCCGCGGCGAGGCGTCGCGTGTGTTCGCGGACAACCGGGCCTTCGACAACGCCGACACCGCGCGGGTGTTCGCCGATCCTGCGGAAGCGGGAGAGGCGCCGATGACGCAGCCGCTGTCGATCGACGGGAGCGGCGCCCCGGCGACGACCGGCGCCCGCGCGCCGATCACGACCGAGCGCACCCCGTCTCCGGGTTCCGATCTGGACGGCTGGTCGATCGTGCTGGAACGGATCGGCGGTCCGTCGCACGCGGAGCGCGCGCGCGAGCGTGCGTCCGTGATCGCGCGGGCGCTCGGTCGCAGCGACGTGCGCGCCCGGACGGTGGGCAGCGGCTCGGCGGTCGTCCTAGGCGGGGACAAAGGTCCGGAGGACCCGCGGGCGCAGCGCGACCTGGAGTACGTGAAGTCGCTGACATCGGGTGGCGCGCGTCCGTACGCGATGGCCATACTCGTGCCGCCGGCCGTCGAGCAGGGCGACAACACACGCTACAGCCTGGTCGAAGCGGCGAAGGGGATGGAACCGATCTTCACGCACACGCTGCAGGTCGCGGTGTACGCCGGCGACGAGGGGCGTCGACGCTCTGATGCGGAGCGCTACACGACACAGCTGCGGCGTCAGGGCCACGAGGCGTATTTTTTCCACGGGCGCCGCGTGAGCAGCGTGACCATCGGCGCGTTCACCAGCAGGGACTTCGATCTGGACACCGGCGTGGTCAGTGCGCGTCTCGAGAAGCTGCAGGAAGAGTTCCCCCACAACCTCTACAACGGCGAGATCCAGCGCGACCCGGAGACGGGCGATGCGTGGAACAGCGCGCTCGTGGAAATCCCGAGAGCGGGCTGAAGGCTATGAACCGTCAGTGCCTTATCGCGCGCGGAGCACGATCAGGGTGATGTCATCGCGTTCGGTGTTGAGACCGACGAAACGGCGGATGTCCCAGATGATGCGGTCGCACACCTCGCGTGCGCTGCTGTCGGGTTTCTCGCCGAGCTGGCTGTGGACGCTGCTCATCAGTCGATCGCGACCGAACTTGCGCCCGTCGAAGGTCATCGCGTCGGTCACGCCGTCGGTGTAGGCGACGAGCGTGTCGCCGGGCTGGAGCACAACCGAATCGTGCTCGTAGGCGAAGGTGGCGTCGACGCCAAGGAGTGGGCCTCCGGCCTCAAGTTTCTGGACGGCACCGCGCTCGGTCGCGCTCGGTCGCGCCGCGCGGACGACCACGGGCGGGTCGTGGCCCGCGTTGGCGTACCAGAGCTCGCGCGACTGCGGGTCGATCCAGGCGATGAAGGCGGTGGCGAACTCGCCGGGGAGCGTGTCGCGCGTGAGCGTGTGGTTGACCCGGCGCGCGACCTCGCTGACGGTCTCGGCGTGCGTGGCGTGGGCCCGGAACAGCGAACGGACCGAGGCCATCAGCAGCGCCGCCGGCACGCCCTTGCCCACCACGTCCCCGATGACGATGCCGAGCCAGCCGTCGAGGTCGATGAGGTCGTAGAAATCGCCGCCGAGTTCGAGCGAACTGTCGTAGCGGGCGCTGACGTCGAGGTTCTCGAAACTCGGCGCCTCCGATGGGAGCATGCGGCGCTGGACGTCGGCGGCGAGGCGGACGTGGCGGCGCATCTGACGGTCGCGACGGCGCTGCGCCTCGAGGCGTGCCGCGGCGACGGCGGCGGAGATCTGCTCGCCGAGTGAGCGCGCGAGCATCTGCTGGCTCTGGCGGAAGGTGACGGCGTGGCGCGTGAACAGGCGCATCACGCCGTAGACCTTGTTCTTGAACACCAGGCCCACGCTGAGCATGCTCTTCAGGCCCTCGGCGTTCGCGGCTTCGCGCAGGGGGTGGTCGTGGTATCGCTCGAATTCAGGCACGACGACCACGCCCCCGCTGAGCGCCGGGTGGTCGGCGGCGCGCGGGATGTCGAGGGCGTTGAACCAGTCGAGGAAGTCGTCGGACAGGCCGACGGCGGCGTGCATCGCCATCTCGCGATCGTCGCGCTCGAGCAGGTGGATCGTGCCGGCGTCGACGCCGAGGA
>CAXAVQ010000217.1:0-4842 GCA_963971985.1 uncultured bacterium | reverse complement strand
CCCAGGTCCAGCCGCTTCACGCCCTCGGCGAAGGCCTCGCCGTCCGACGCCGTGTTGTCGTCGATCAGCACCGCCAGGTGCCCGCGGAAGGCGTACTGCATGTTCCAGTACGGCGCGCCCGCGTTGCCCTGCCAGAACGACCACGCCTTGCGCAGCAGGCGCGAGATGACCCACGAGTCGATGTTGCCGCCGTTGTTGTGGCGCACGTCGATGATCAGGCCCTCGCGCTGGAACACCGGGTAGAACCCGCGCACGAAGTCGGCCATGTCGCCCGTGCCCATCGCGCGCAGGTGCACGTACCCGATCCGGCCGTCCGAGGCCTCCTCGGTCCGCAGCCGGCGTGTGTACTCCCACTCGTGGTAGCGACGGTCCGACGACTCGCCCTGTGACTCGGGGATCACGATCACGTCGCGCTCCGTGCCGTCCTCGGCATCCACGATCCGCAGGCGCACCTGCTTGCCCGCCTCGGTCCGCAGCAGCGCGCCGTGGTCGGGCGCATCGAGCACGCGCACGCCGTTGATCATCGTGATTACGTCACCGACCTCGATGTCGAGGTCCATCCGCGCCAGCGGCCCGCGCCGCTCCGGCTCGTCGGGGTCCACGCCGAAGATGTGCTCGATCACCGCGCCGCCGGCGTTCTCATCGCGCGTCAGGCGAGCGCCCAGCGAGGCCGGGGCGATCCGCTCGTCGGTCCGCTCCAGGTCGCCGCCGTAGACGAAGTGGTGCAGCGCGCCGATCTCGCTGACCATCTGCGCGATCAGGTCGCTCAGTTCGCTCCGCGTCGCCACCCGTTCGACCAGCGGCAGGTGACGGTCCAGTTCCGCCTGCCAGTCCACACTGTGCATGTCCCGGTCGTAGAAGTAGTCGCGCATCAGGCGCCACGACTCCACGAACATCTGGCGCCACTCCTCGCGCGGGTCGAACGACATCGTCCAGCCGCGCAGGTCCACATCGCTGTCGTTGTTCAGTTGCACCGCCCCGCCGCCGGTGGGCACGATGAACAGGGCGTTGCCCTTGCGCACCAGCATCTTCGACCGGTCGTCGCTGGGCTGGAACGAGCCGATCCCGCTCGCGACGGTCGTCAGGTCCGGGTCGCTGCCCGAGAGTTCGAACGACTTGAGGTGCGTCTCCCGCCCGTGCAGGTCGTCCACGCTGTCGAAGAACGCGTGCGACTCGGTGACGAACAGGTTCGAGTAGTTGCCGGCGGGCGCGGGCAGCCGGATCAGGCGCTGCTGGATGCCCTCGAAGTCGATCGCGATCGCCTCCGGCTCGTCAGACGCTTCGGCGTCCTCGCTTTCATCGCCGGACTCCTCATCGCCCGGCTCCTCGGCGTCTTCGCCCTCAGCCGCCTCGCCGTCCTCGCCCGGCTCGGCGTCGTCGGATTCCTCCGCCTCGTCGTCCTTCGCGCTCTCGCGATCCAGTTCTGTCTCCGGCGCGAACGGCGACTGAAGACCCGGCTGCAGCGCGATGCCCATCAGCACCACCTGCCGGTCGAAGAACGGCTCCGGCCCGCGGCTGCCCCACGGGCTGCCCACCAGCGAGCGCAGGTTCCGGTCGCTGAGGAAGTAGATCCACTCGCCGCCGGTGTGCCACGACGCGCTGAAGCTGTTGTAGCGGTCGGTCGTGATCTGGTGCTTCGTGCCCGACGCCGCGTCGTACACGCGCAGCACCGCGTTGCGGTTCATCTCCGGGTAGGTGTACAGCAGCCATCGCCCGTTCGGCGCCCAGCTCATCTCGGTGATGTTCCAGGTCGGCGACTCCTCGATCAGCGTGCTCTCGCCGGTCTCGGTGTCGAGCATCCACAGCCGGAAGAACTTGTCGGTGTGCGCGATCAGCTTCCCATCCGGCGAGGGCACGCCCTCCCAGCGCAGGATCTCGGCGTCGTCGGTGATCTGCTCGAAGGCACCGAGCCCGTCGGCGCTGGTCGTCCAGAACTCCACCTCGCCCGATTCGTCGGACAGAAGCAGCAGCGTCTCGCCGTCGGGCATGAACTTCGCCATCCGGTAGCGGACATCCGGGCGGCGGGTCACGCGCACGATCCGGCCCTCGCCGGCGGGCGCGACGAACACCTCGCCGCGAGCGACCATCGCGACCCGGTCGCCATCGGGCGACAGATCCGTATCGGTCAGGTAGTCCATCGGTTCGGTGATCCACCGCTCCTGCGCGCGGTCGAAGTCGCTGGCGATCGTGATCGGCAGGCCCCGATCCTCGCCCGAAGCCAGATCGAGCACGCGCAGCCCCGCCTGGTGCTGGTAGACGATCCGCCCGCCCGACTGGTTCGGCCCGAGCACGTCCCAGCCGATGTGCGATGTGTGCTGCTCGAGGTCCGTGCCGTCCGGTCGCATCGACCAGATGTTCATCGCGCCGTCGCGATCGGTCGTGAAGTACACGCGCCCGTCCCACCACATCGGGTCGCGGCTGGTGCCGTCGTAATCCAGCGTCAGCGCGGTCGCCTCGTCGTCGCCGGGCGCGAACGACCAGAGCTGCTCGACCGAGCCGCCGACGTACCGGCGCGCGTGGCTGCCCTGGAACGGCAGGCGCGTGAACAGCAGCGTGCCGTCGTCGGTGAACACGCCGTCGGAGGCCTGCGACAGCTCAACGAGTTCGTGCGTGTTGGCGTCGAGGTCGGCCACGACCAGTTGCATGTCCGGGAGCGTCGAGTGCGCGCGGGTGGTATAGACCAGGTCGCCCTTGGGCGTCCAGCTGACCGGTCGCAGGCGCCGGTCACCGCCCGCACCCTCCCAGGTGACCCGTTTGGGCAGGCCGCCGGAGATCGGCATGACGTAAATTTCGGTCGGTCCCTCGTACTGCGCGCTGAAGGCGACACGGCGCCCGTCGGGCGAGATCACCGGGTAGCTCTCGACACCGTCGTGGCTGGTGAGTCGCATCGCGACCCCGCCGTCGATGCCGACCTTCCACAGGTCGCCCTCGCTGACGAAGACGACGGTGTCGGCGTGAATCGACGGCTGGCGGTAGTAGCCGAGGGTGCCCGGTTGATCCGGCGCGACCTGATCGACGGGGGCGGCGGCCCCGTTCTGCCCGGCGATGGCCTCGGGCGCGACGCCGCACGACGCCAACCCGACCGAAATCCCAAACGCCCCGCCCAGCATCCAGCCCGACCCGACCATTCCCGTCCGCTTCATCCGCTCGCTCCTTGAAGTCCGGCGTCCCGGTCCGGCACGCCTGGGAGCATGTGATACCACAGGGCGGGGCGATGGATCCCGGAAGATGCGGGCTGAGGGCCAGCCAGAGGGGTTTGATCGATAGAACGGCGTTCTATCGATCATGAAAGGGCCGGTTTGTGATCGATAGACGCCCGGGATTGCCTATTTTCAGAAAGACAATCGGGCCGGAGCACGAAAAAACCCGGCTTTGAGCCGGGCTTTCTCGAAGTACGCGCGAAGGGAGTCGAACCCCTAACCTCCTGATCCGTAGTCAGGTGCTCTATCCAATTGAGCTACGCGCGCACGCGTCGGACCGATGACTATACCGAAAACTCGGCCCATCGCTCAAGTCGGGTCCGGTTGAACTTGCAGAATCGTGGAAATCTTCGATAATGCCCGGCCCGACTCGTCGGGAGCGTGTCGCCGGTGGGGCCTGACACGTCTTCGGATCACCCTGTTCACGTTCAGCGCCCGCTCGGTCGGGCGTCGTCGGTCCGGCCTTTGGGTTCGGACGCAAGCACTCTGAGGAATCGTTCGACCTATGGCTCACTCCCTCTCCGCGAAGAAGCGCGTCCGTCAGAACCTCAAGCACCGCGCCCGCAACCGCTGGCGTCTGCGGACCATGCGCGAAGCGCTGAAGAAGTTCGACGACAAGGTCGTGCACTCGTCGGTGGAAGAGGCCCGTCAGGCGTACCTCGAGGCGTGCCAGATCCTGGACAAGACGGCGAGCAAGGGCGCGATCCACAAGAACCAGGCCGCGCGTCGCAAGAGCCGCCTGAACGCCCGGCTGAAGGCCAAGGCGACCGCCTGATCGCGGGTTCAACACGGTGATCGATGGAACGCACCCGGGTGGGTGCGTTTTTGTTTTTGGGCGACGGCTGGATGGCCACTTGTACGATGCCTTTGACGGCCGCCAATCGGGGTGGTGGGAACGAACGGGAGTTATTTAGCGTTGTTCTCCAAGCGCGAGACCATTCAGCTCAGGAGGTTCAGCGCGAAGGGCATGGTGTGCGACTGCGCGCTGCGCTCTTCGAAGGGCCGACTCCGAATTCGCCCGGGGCGGACTTGGGCTACGGAGTCCGCAGCGCTCCGGCAGACCTGCGACGGCTGGTACGACCTCATCGAGGAGCATGGTCGGCGCCGGCAGACCCTCATCGCGATCTTGCGTCGAGAGGACCAGATCCAACTCGTGATCAATGAGGCCACGTTCTCGCTTCACGATGTCACGTTTTGCCGGTACAGGAAGGTAAGTGAAGGCGAAAGGCATCTTGCGATGGGGCGGGCGACGGGGCCGGGAATCGAGCTTGCCTATCGACTCCCGAAGTACATCAACAGGCTCGACCGGATGGTTCAGGAAAGCGGCCTCGACTTCGACCCGCACCTGCCACCACGCGACATTGGCCCGTTTGTTCAGGCGATGTTCGATGACCGCGGGAGTTGGACGACCGACTGGCGAAAAGCTGGTGCGCTCCTGCGCGACCAATAGGTCGGAACTCGCGCTTTCTGGACGATTCATCACCTCCGCTTCTTCCGCTTTGCCCGGGCCTTGACCATCGCCTGCTGGCGCTCGCGCCGCCAGGCCTGCTGGTAGTCGATGGGTTCGGGCTCCGGTGTGGGCGGAGCGGCGTCCGGTCTGTCGCTTTGGCTCTCGCGGCCCGGCACTGGCGGGCAAGCCGCC
>CAXAVQ010000216.1:0-4844 GCA_963971985.1 uncultured bacterium | reverse complement strand
CCCGCCGATACCGCCGACAACGCCAAGGCGATGGCCGTGCCGAACGACCACTTCCCCGCGGAGTGGTTCTGGGCCCGTGACGAGGCGAACTGGGAGAAGATCAACTCGATCGTCGGCAAGAAGGCGACTGATCTTGTGGTCGGCGATTGGCACAATGGTCGCGACGGCGGGCAGCCGAAGAAGATCGAGGACTATGCGGGCAAGCCGCTGATCATCGATTTCTGGGGCACCTGGTGCGGCCCGTGCCTGGCGGCGGCGCCGAAGGTTTCCGAACTTGCCGAGAAGTATGAGGACAAACTCAATGTCATCGCGGTCTGCAACACGGCGCGCGGCGACACGATGGTCGAGACCGCCAACAAAGCCGGTATGAAGATCCCGACCGCGATGGATCAGGACGACAAGACCAAGGACGCGTACGGCGTGCAGTGGTGGCCCTACTACGTGATCATCGACTCGAAGGGCATCGTCCGCGCCGCGGGCGTGTCGTCGACGCACGTCGAGGACGCGATGAAGAAGATCATCGAGATCGAAGCGGGCGAGACCGACCAGGCGTCGGTCCCGATGACGCCGCTGGTCGACCCGCGTGGCGCGCAGGCGGTGACCGTGCAGGCGGACTGGTTGGAGGGCACGGAGGAAAAGCGTGCGGCGCTGAACGCGATGCACGGCAAGAAGGCCCCGGCGTTCACGGTCGAGAACTGGATGAACAGCGAAGAGCTGACGCCCGACAAGCTCAAGGGCAAGATCGTGGTCGTTGACTTCTGGGCGACCTGGTGCGGCCCGTGCATCGCCTCGATCCCGAAGAACAACGAGATCGCCGCGAAGTACAAGGACAAGGGTGTGGTCTTCATCGGCGTCTGCCACCCGCGCGGCGTGGAGAAGATGGCCGAGGTCGTGAAGGACAAGGGCATCGAGTTCCCGGTTGCTGCCGACACGAGCGGCTCGACGAACGAAGCGTTCGGCGTGAACAGCTACCCGGACTACTACGTGATCGGTCGTGACGGCACGGTCGTGGTGGCCGATGCACGCAACGACAAGGTCGAGGACATCATCGACACGCTGCTCAAGGCCGGTTCGACGAACTGAGCGGGTCGAGCGTGTCGCATCTCTCGAGAGCACCGGCAGGACCCGGTGCTTTTTCTATGAGCCCGGCGCATGAAAAAACCGGCGCGGGGCGCCGGTCGGTCGAGAGAGAGCCGGTTCGGTCGGGATCGAACGGTTATTTCTTCTGCTGGTCCTTGAGCTGCTTGATCTCGTCGGGCATGGCGAAGACGGCCGGGTCGATTTTGGTTTCGGTGTCGATGTTGGTGATGGTGAGGTTCTGGGTCATGCCCATCGAGGGGATCTCGATGACCGTTTTGAACGGAACCTTGACGCCGCCGGCGTCGCGATAGTCGCTCATGGTGACGGTCGATTCCATTTCGCCCATCTGCGTCTGCTCCTTGGAGGACTGGCCCAGCAGCAGGCTGGATTCCACGGAGTAGTACTGCGTGACCGTGTTGCCGTCCTTGGTGGTCAGCTTGACCTCGTAAGCCGGTTCGTCGGCGAACTCGGTCTTCTGCACGGTCTCGATGGACTCATAGTATTTCTCAGGGTTGAACTGGACGTCAAAGGCGGCCTGGCGCTGCAGCGACGCCTTCTCGGCGTCGGTGAGCAGGCGCGGGCCGGTCATGGTGCTGATCTCCCACGCGTCGGTGCCGTCGGTGACGGTCTGCTGGGAGCCGAATTGACCGAGGTCCAGCTTGGTGGCCATCTTGTTGGGGGCCTGCATGTAGATGGTCATGTCGGCGGTGATGCCGGCCATGGGGATCTCAAGGTTGGCCTTGGTGATGTAGCTGGTGCGCTGCTGGTAAGCGTCCATGCCGCCGGTGGCGTCGACGAACTTGTTGATGATGTCCATGCCGGAAGGCAACTTCTCGGCGTTGGGGGCCGTCGGCGCGGTAGGGGCCGACTGGGCGAGCGAACTCGGCGACATCAGCATGCCGGCGCCGCCGACGAGGGTTGCGGCGAGGACGCCGCTCATGGCCATGCGTTTGCGTGAGGTGGTTTTCATGGGTTCTTCTCCTTCGGTGATCGTCTGGCGATCGGGTTGGTGAGGGGTGTGACGAGCGGGCTCAGCCGGCCTGCTTGCTGATCCAGTCTATGGCGGCCTCAAGGGCCGGGTCTTCGCCGGCGAGGAGGTCCTGCCGGGTCAGGGGGACGGTGACGTGCGGTTCGACGCCGTTCTTCTCGAGCTCACGCCCAGAGGCGGAGGTGTAGTTGGCGAAGGCGTACTGGAAGGCGGTGCCGTTGGGGAGCTTCTCGATGACCGAGGGCAGGCTCATGCCGGCGCTGACCGAGCCGAAGACGCGAGCGACGCCGGTGTCCTTGAGGCCGCCGGAGAGGATTTCGGCGGACGAGATGGAGCGCTCGTCGATGAGCACGGCGACGGGTCTGTTCAGCGGGTTTGCGCGCCGGTTCATGACGAGTTTGAGATCGGTCTGTCGCGTCGAGAGGTGTCCGAGTTCGGCGCTTGGCGTGTCGGTGAGCAACCAGCCGCCGATGCCGTTGCAGAGGGCGATGATGCCGCCCATGTTGCCCCGCAGGTCGATGACCAGCCCGTCGAGCTCGCGCGACGCCTCGACGGCGCGCTGGAACTCGGACATGAGCCGACCCGGGTCGAGGAAGGCGCTGAAGCTGAAGTAGCCGATGCGGTCCTCGATGGTGCGGAAGCGGATGCTCACCGGCGAGGGGGGCAGGTTGGCGGCCTCGAACTCGGGGTCGGGGCTTTCTTCGAGGGGGATGTCGATTTCGCGGGTGGCGTCGTCACCGTCGCGGAAGCGGACATTGAGCGTTTCGCCCACGGGGCCGCGCAGGCGTCCTTCGAGCGCGATCGAGGCGATCACGCCGGGGCGCTCGCCCGTTGTTTCCTCCCTGAGGCGCAGGCGTTCGAGAACGGGATCGAGCGATTCGCCTCCGACGGCCTCGACGACCCAGCCGGTCTGCACACCGGCGCGCTGGGCAGGGCTGTCGTCGGCGAGGCGGAAGACGGTGGGAGCGCCGTCGAGCATGCGGAGTTCGATGCCGGTGACGCCGCTTCCGGCGGCGCGCAGGTCGTCGTCGTAGGCCTGCTCGGGGATGATCTGGTAGTGCGACAGGCCGACGCGCTCGACGAGGTCGACCATGGCCTGGATGGCCTCGTCGTCGGTCGTGGCCTGCTCGACCCTGGGGCGGAGCTCGTCGCGCGCGCCTTCCCAGCCGACGGACTCAAGGTGGGCCGGGTCCCAGTGGCGGTCGTTGATGGTGTTCCAGACGGTGTCGAAGCTCTCGAGGTGCTCCTCGAGCCGCGCCGGGGAGAGCGAGGCCTCGGCCTCCTCGGTGGCGGGCTGCGACTCGATCGCGCTGGTCGCCGCGTCGGCTTCATCGCCCTTTGAACTCGGCGCGAGGACGGTGGTCATAAACAGCGTCATGAAGACGGTGCCAACGCTGACCCAGATCGCGATCTGCTCGTCGCGCTTGGACGAACTGCAGCAGGATGTGCAGCGGAAAAGTCTGCGGAAACTCATGATGACTGATTCCTCCTCGAACTGGTGCTTGTGGCCTTGGACTGGCCCACCGCGTTCATGGTGTTTGTACCGGTGGCTTTGCGTTTGGATCGTGTCTTTTTCTTGGTTCTTTGCGACACGCGAGCGTTTTCGGATCGGTCAGCGCTGGAGACCGTGGGCGTAAAGATGAAGGTGAAACTGGCCTGATCGCCGCTGGGAGCGGTTCGGGCGCGGTCGAACACGGCCCGGATCGCGTTGAGGTGCTCGAAGACTTCCGCCCGGGCCGCGGCGTCGAGCCGGGCGGTCTCTACCCGCATGGAGACGTTCGGGTCCTCCCCCCGGAATCGGAGTTCCCCGGCGTCGATGGCCGACGCGAGGTTCCGCTCGGCGTGTGAGCTGATCAGTCGCCAGACCTTGACCAGCCGTTCGGTGTCCTCGGCGACCTGCAGCCGGTTGGCGGCGATATCGAAGACCCGCTCGATCTGGCGACCGGACTGCTGGGTGCCGACCTCGCGCACGATCCCGATGGCGAGAAGCTTCTTCAGGTGGTGGTACAGGCCGTCGGCGGGGCGTCCCATGACGCGGGCGAGCTCGGCGACGGGCATGGGCCCGCGGCTGCGGAAGAACTCCATGATGCTCAGACGAACGGTGGAGCCGATGGCGTCGAAGTGCTCGGGCGTCCTGATATGGAAGACGCTGTCGCGCTGCGAGATGAGATCGTGCTTTGAGATCATGGCGGTATCCTACAATCATTGAAATACCATGTAATATTTCATCAGTTGCAGGTCGTCGAAAATTTTCTGCGATTGAGCCCATTTGCCTCGGGGAAACCCGATGCATTCGCCCTTGAAGGCCCGAGAACCGCTTGGCGGAATAGTCCCCGGCGATCGGGCGTATGCTCCGTCATGAACACCGAAACCCAGACCAAAGCGGAAGTCGCGGCCGTCGGTCGCATCTCGATCGAGAACTACGCCACCGATGTCCAGACCCAGGGCCACACCGTCCGGGTGGATCAGGCGCCGGACGTCGAGGGCGGGCTCGGCACTGGGCCGACCCCGTTCGGCTACCTCTACTCGGCGCTGGCCGGGTGCATGCTGATGACGGTTCGGGGCTACGCGGCACGGAAGGAGTGGCCGCTCAAGAGCGCGGAGATCCGCGTCTTCCCGACGCGTGACAAGTCGAAGGTGCTTGAGTCCATCCGGATCGAACTGGATCTGGAGGGCGATGGCCTCACCGACGAGCAGATCGAGCGCTTACGCGATGTGGCTCTGAAGTGCCCGGTGCACCGGTCGCTGGAAAAGGCGGTCGAAGTCAAACTGGTCT
>CAXAVQ010000215.1:0-4844 GCA_963971985.1 uncultured bacterium | reverse complement strand
CTGTGGCAGCACCTTGTCCACTGGGGGGCGAGCGTCTGCCGGGCTGCGGGTGTGACGTACATCATCCGGCCCTGCGGCATGCTCGATCCGTGGAGTCTCTCGCAGGGGCGACTCAAGAAAACCCTGTTCCTCGCGCTCAAGGCGAGGAAGGACCTGAACCAGGCAGCGGGGCTCCACTTCACGACCGAGACCGAGCGGAAACTGGTCGAGCCCCTGGGTCTGCGTTCGCGTGCGTTCGTGATCCCCAACGGGCTGGACTGGGACGAATTCGCGTCGTTGCCCACGCCGGGGGCGTTCCGGGCGCGCCACGAGCTCGGCGATCGACCGCTGGTCGTGTTCCTCAGTCGTCTGCACCACAAGAAGGGGCTCGACCTGCTGCTCCCGGCGTTCGCCGAAGCGGCTCCGTCGGACGCCGCGCTCGCGCTCGTCGGGCCCGGTGAGGCGGGCTACGTGGACGGGCTGCGGTCTCAGGGCGAACAGTTGGGCATCGCCGATCGTCTGATCTTTACCGGCATGCTCAACGGAAGCGAACGAATCGAGGCCTTGGCCGACGCGGACCTCTTCGCGCTGCCGAGCTATCAGGAAAACTTCGGCGTCGCGGTGATCGAAGCCGCGGCGGCGGGGACCCCGGTGCTGATTTCCGACCAGGTGAACATCTGGGACGAGGTCGAGGCGTCTGGGGTGGGGCGCGTGGTGCCCTGCGAGGTGGCTCCGGTGGCCGGCGCGCTGCGTGAGATGCTCGCGGACCGTGCGTCTCTGAAAGAGACCGGCGCGAGCGCACGGGTCTGGGCCAGGGACAATTTCGCCTGGACATCGATCGCGGAGCGCGTGGACGCGATGTACGACGCGGTAGGGCGCTAGCCGTACGCCGGGGTGAGTTCCGCGTAGTTCAGGTCATCGTCATCGCGCTCGGCCGGCGCGACGGGGTCATCGCCAGACCGGAGCGGTGCGACGGCGGCATGCGGGCGTGCCTGCATCTGGCGGAGCAACTGGAAACCGATGACGTTCGTGCTGACGAAAAAGATGACGAGCACGTTCACGCGTCCGATGAAGTAACCCTCGAACACCGTACCCGCGAAGAACGCGGCGTTCACCGCGATCACCAGGTCGATCATGCCCCGCTGGCCGGCGTCGGCGAGTCGGCGCAGCGCGACCAGTTTCGTGATGAGCATCGCCGTCGCGATCGCGGCGATGAGGTAGAGCAGGCCCATGCCGGTCCCGTAGGCGGCCATTCCGTAGAGGAAACTGTTCTCGCTCTTGTCGAGTTCGCCGGTCCCGAAGCCCACGCCGATCAGCGGGCTCTGCTGATAGACCTCAAAGAGCCGTCCCCAGACGCCGCCGCGGGTGTTTCGCAGCGATGTCAAGCGCGACGTGTCGATATCTGTGAGCACGCTGCCGAAGAGTTTGTATGCGATTGCGACTCCGACCGCCGCGAGCGGTAGCCCGATCGCCGCTCGCTTGAAGCGGCTGAACATCACGATGGAGACGCCGATGACCGCCATGCCGAGGCCCGTTCGGGAACCGGTCCAGGCGATGAACAGGCAGTTGAGCCCGATCAGGAAGACGAGCATCGTCAGCAGGAGTTTGCGTGAACTGTTGAGAAGCAGCCACAGGGCCACTGTCGTTGCTATGGCGAATTGTGCGCCCAGGAACTGCGGGTTGCCGGTCAGGCCCTGGAACCGCCTGCTCCATTCGCTCGAGAGCATCGCGTCCGGGTTGCGAAGCATCTGCACCGCCATCACCGCGATGATGAAACAGTTCACCGCGACGATGCAGCCTGCGAAGTGACGGTAGCCCGTCCGGAAATCCGGCATCTGCGTGAAGTACATGATCGTCGCGCCGAGCGAGATCGACGCGAGCGAGGCGGTCAGGATGCCCTCAATCGGGTCGCCCTGGGCGGCCTGCATCAGGCCCATCAGCAGGCCGACCGCGAGCATGCACAACGCGTTTGCCGGGGCTCGCGCCGGCTGAAGCTTGCGAGGCAGGACCAGCAGGTTCAGCAGGAGCAGCAGACTCGCGCCGAGGAACAACTCGCTCCGACGCATCTGCAGCGGCCCGATCCACGTCAGATCGCCGATGATCCCGTTTTCTATCGGCGCGGAGATCGACGAGGCGAAGAGGAGTACGCAGAAGAACAGCGGGGCGGCAGCGCGAGTGACACACGCAAAAATCACCGAGCAGATGCCGGTGATTGTGAGGAGCACGATTATCTCGATGCTGAGGGCCAACTGCTGTCCCGTGTCTGTCGGTTAGTCCGGTAAGGATGGGTTGTCGTTCTCGGCCTGCTGAGCCGCATACTCGTTCACCGCCTGGATGATCGGCGCCCAATCGTAATCGTAATGGCTCCAGAGGAGCCAGTTCTGAACACCCCGATCGGTACCGTGCTTCATGACCTCGATCGTGTCCTGGACGGTGAGCCCGGCGTAGTCGGGCGGGGAGACCCAGGGGGCGACTTGGACTCCGGCGTCGGACAGGGCATCGATGCGTGCCTTGTGGAACGCGACGGTGAGCCTGCGTCGATCGGTCGTGACGTCGCCCGATGCACTGACGTTGTAGCGGTCCATGTGCTCTTCCATGGTGTCGGCTGCGTTGATCGCGTAGTCCGGGAAGCCGTACATAATTGGCGAGGCGAAGTCAGCGAAGCGCAGTGGGGCTGCCTTCAGGGAGGCGTAGAGGCGGGGGACCGGCACGCCGTTCGCGCCGGTGCCGCCATAGAGCGAGTAGTTGCTTCGGACCGCGTTCGGCCACACCTCGGCGGCCTGTTTCCAGAAGCCCTCCCAGAGCGCGTAATCGAGCACTCGGTGTGCGACGGAGGCGGTATACGCGTACATCTGACGGTTCACCGGTCGCCAGATCTCCTGGCTCGGGTCGTATTCCGGAGCCATCTCTTCGATCTCGGCCATCGTGTGGATGCCGTCGATGAGCTCGGTGGTCGCGCGAGGGTCTTCGAGCGCCGCGGTCCACCAGTGCATCGCCTTCCGATTCGTGAAGGAGGCCTCGAGATCGAAGAATAGTGCTGACGGGTCGGGGATACCGGCGCTCGCGAGCCGGGCGTCCAACGACTCGACAAAGGCCTCGGACCATTGCCTGTTCAGCGCGATGCCCTGGGCGGCGTAAAACGATTCGTACGCGGCGTCCTGAGGGAGGCTGGTGTCCGCGAGCCGATCGCGCGGGTTGCCCCCGAGCGCAAAGATGTTCTGGAGTTCCAGTTCCGGATTAGTGTGGTGGCGTGAGCCCCAGTTCTGGGGCCAGATCGCGTACTTGAAGTTCGAGCGACCGAGGTCGAGCAGTTCCTCACGGTGCCAGGCGATGAGGCCAAACATCTGCTGAGCCGAAGCCGCGGGATCGATGGCGAGGGGTTCGCCGTCCGGCCCGACCTGACGAACCGGGACCGGGTAGCCGGGGGCGTTGAATCCGTGCGAGAACGGCACATTCACCATCGCGCACACGAGCGGGAAGACGTTCTCGAGGTTCCAGTGGGACTCGTCCATGCTCAGGTCCTGAGCACGCGATGTCGTCCACACCCAGAACTGAGGCGGCTGCGACTCGATGTCGGGCCTGGCGACCTCGATCGGATTGTCCGAATTGGGCTGGGGAGTCTCCGTCACGGCCTCGACGGCGTCGATGGCCTTGGAGTTGTTGGCATCAGTTGCGTCGTCGAGCGGGCGATCCGCCTTGGCTTTCTTCTTTCGTTCGATATCGGACGAGTGTCGCTTGACGGTCCGAACCGAATCAGGGTCCTTCTCTTTCTTGACGGGTTCAACGGCTGCACGGGCCTCAGTGTTCGGCGAGCACGCGGCGGGAGCGAGCAGCGTCCCTGCGGTCGCGGCGAGAGCGCAGATCGTGAGCGTGGCTCGTGTCATGGTGGAATGCCTCAATGAGAGTAGGAGTTTGGTCGGTCGATCGTAGATTCGATACATGCTCAACTCTGCACTTTTCGGCGTAAGTCACTGTCGGAACAGGAAGTCAGGCGGTCGTTCGGAAAGCACGTCCGCAGCCGGTGGAGACCGACTCTTCGCCCCTCCAACCCGGCCATCTTGACTCCGAGCGACCGAGAACCGTTCCGGGACGCTCAAGGGATCCTACCGGCCAGACCCAGCATCGGTTCGGTGATCGACACGCTGTAACCCTGCCCAGCGGTCGTTTTGACGCCACAACGATGAATGCGTGCTGTACAACACCCCCGTGCAGGCCCTGATCGCCATCACGGGGATTTCCGCTGGCTGGGTGACACTCGGTGTCCTGAGTGTCGGCGCGGTCGTTCTCGCCCACCTCCACGCCCGCGTCGCCGGGCGGGCCGTCTGGTTCCCCGCGGCCCGGTTCCTGGTTCCCTCGGCCAGCGAGCGGAAATGGCCCAGGCGCCTGCGGGAGTTTCTGCTGCTGCTGATCCGATGCGTCTGCATCTATTTACTGGCCATGGTCTTCGATCGGCCCGGCGTGCCGAGCGAGTCGCTGCCCGAGTGGCTGGCTCCGGCCCTGCCTGAGGCCAGCGAGGACGCATCCGGCGCGACGCCCGGCGCGCTCGTCGTCGTGCTCGATGTATCGGACTCCATGCGGACGCTCGAAGACGGTCGAACCCGCTTCGAGCGAGCCGTCGATGCGACGCGGGCGCTCGTCGAACAGGCCGAGTCGAAGGGCCAGCCCGTCGCGATCATCATCGCCGGGCACACCGCGCGGCCGCTAAGCCCTCGGCCGACCGACCGGTACGACGAACTCCGCGCCGCCTTGGGTGAAATCGAGGCGACACGCGAGCACGCCAACCTCGACGCCGCCCTCGCCTCCGTCGAGCGCCTCACCACCGGCGCCGGCCTGCAGTCGGTCGATGTCCGCGTGGTCACCGACGG
>CAXAVQ010000214.1:0-4864 GCA_963971985.1 uncultured bacterium | reverse complement strand
AGCAACTGGACGAGGTCGCCCAGAACTACGTGGGCCGGCACCGGTCGCAAGCGCGCGGCGCGAAGCGCGTGACGGACAAGCTGCCCACGAACTTCCTGAACCTCGGCTTCATCGCGCAGGTCCTCCCCGGCGCACGCGTGATCCACTGCGTCCGCGATCCGATGGACACCTGCTGGTCAAACTTCACCATGCACTACACATCGGACCTGCCGTTCGCGCGCGACCTCGCCGATCTGGGGCGGTACTACCGCGACTACCAGCGTCTGATGGAACACTTCAAGTCCGCGCTCGACCTGCCGATCCTCGACGTGCGCTACGAGGAACTCGTCGACGACATCGAAGGCCAGAGCAAACGCATGCTCGACTTCCTCGAACTGGGTTGGGACGACAGTGTGCTCCGGTACTACGAGTCCGACCGGCGCGTCCTCACCGCCAGTTCCGAGCAGGTCACCAAACCGATCTACACCTCGTCCATCGGGCGATACAAGCCCTACGAGCCGATGCTCGGCGACCTCAAAGCCGCTCTCGAACCGGCCCAAACCGCGAACTGATCCGCTCAGACCCCGGTCGACCCGAACCCGCCGCTGCCCCGGTCCGTCGCGTCGAGCTCCTCGACCGATTCGAGCCGGGCGTGCGCAACCGGCGCGATGATCATCTGCGCGATGCGCATCCCCGGCTCGACCGTGAACGCCTCGCGACCCAGATTGATCAGCGGCACCATGACTTCGCCCCGGTAGTCAGCGTCGATCGTGCCGGGGCTGTTGGGAAGCGTGATGCCGTGCTTCGAGGCGAGCCCGGACCGGGGGCGGACCTGCGCCTCGTATCCCGGCTCCATCGCCATCTGAAAGCCGCACGGGATCACCGCGATGTCACCCGGTTGAAGGGTCCGCGATTCACCGTCCGGGGGCGACGCGCTGAGGTCAAGCCCGGCGGCCGAGGCCGATTTGTACGACGGCATGACAGCCGACTCGCGCAGCAGGCGGATCCGTACGCGGGGTGACGCCACGACCGGGCGTCCTTCGAGAATCTGATTCGGGATCGGTGGTTGGGTGCTCACACCCTCAGCCTACCAGCGACAACTCCCCGGTGGCGTCGAGGCGAGCCCCTTCCACCTGGGTGAGCGAGCGCCGGGCTTCACCGACTTCCCGCTTGAGGCGCTCGACGATCCGGCTCGTCGCGTGGATGGCGCGTTCGATGGCCGAAGTGCCCGTGACCGCCTTCATCACGTCGGTGCGCTTCAACTCCACCGCCTGCCGATCAGCTTCCTGCTTCGCGTCGTAGAGCGAACGGAGCACCGCTTCGGCTTTGCGCAGCCGTTCCTGCAGTTCGATGAACACGCCGTGTCGGTCGCGATGAGTGCCGGCGTCATTCCGGACGGTGGGTTGAGCCATGCTTTCGTCCCCTCGTTGAGCCGCTCTCCGAGCGGGCAGGAGGTCGAGCGGGCGACGGGGATCCGTCGCCGAACACCATCTTCATCGGATCAGAAGCGGGTTCGTTACGGAATTATCAAGACGCTTGCCCAGGTTATCAAGCCGCATCAGCGGGAATCGTCGCACGAGCCGAAACGATTGTCGGTTCGTGTTCGGGTTTTGGCCCCGATATCTGGGGGACATAGACCCCGATCGCCTCGATGACCGACGCCACATCGGTCCGGTTCCGGATCCGTGTCATGTCGCTGAGCATCGCCGCGACATGCTCCGGATCTGGGCGCTCGCCCGACCACGACTGCACACCGGGTACGGGGGTTGGGGCGAGTTGTTCAGCGTCGTAGACCAGTTCCTCGTGGAGTTTTTCGCCGGGACGGCGCCCGGTGACCGCGATCCGCATCCCGGTAGCGTCGGTGTGCTCGCGATCGTCAGGGAGCAGGGGGATAAGCCCGTGGGCAGAGACGAAGCGTCGGGCCAGATCCATGATCCGGACCGGTTCACCCATATCGAGCACAAACACCTCGCGACCGGTCGCCTCACGGGTTCCCGGCTCGACGAGCGCCGCTGACTGGATGACCAGCGACGCGGCTTCGGGGATCGTCATGAAGTACCGAGTCATCCGAGGGTCGGTGACCGTTACGGGACCGCCCTCGGCGATCTGCTTGGCCCAGATCGGGAGCACGCTGCACGCCGAGCCCAGCACGTTGCCGAAGCGGACGAGGCTGAACCGCGTTCCGCTCTGGCACTCGTTGAGCGATCTGACGTACAGCTCGGCCATCCGCTTGGTCGCGCCCATCACGCTGGTCGGGTTGACCGCTTTATCCGTCGAGATCATCACGAACCGCTCGACGCCCACCGCAATGGCGGCGTCGGCAACGGCGACAGTCCCGAAGAGGTTGTTGTTCACCGCCGCCGCGGGATGGTCCTCCATGAGCGGCACGTGCTTGTGGGCCGCGGCGTGGAAGACGATGTCCGGGGCGAGTTCCTCCATCCGTTCCAGCGTCCTCGGGGCATCGACCACGTCGTGGAGTACCACGCGCCGGTTCACTTCGGGGTGCGTCGCCCGGAGTTGTCGGTCGATCTCGAACAGAGCGTTGTCGGAGCGGTCCATCAGGATGATCAGCGACGGCTCATGGGCGGCGCAGATCCGGGCCAGTTCGCTGCCGATGCTCCCGCCGGCCCCGGTGATCAGCACACGCTTGCCCGCCACGACACTTCGGACCAGCGCCGGGTCGGTGGTCCGGGGTGGGCGATCGAACAGCGCACCGGGATCGATTTCCCGGTTCGGGCTGTGGGTCTGGGGCTGACTGAGTCCGCTCGCGAGATCTTCGATGAGCGGGAGTTGGCGCACGCTCAGGCCCGATGCCTCGAGAGCCCGCTGTGCTCTCGCTCCGAGAGCGGACATGGCGGCGGGCACGCACAGCAGAGCGATTGTCGCGCCGGTCTCCCGGGCGATGCGATCAATGTCCTCGATGCTCCCGAGCGTCGGGATGCCGCAGGACCAGGTTGGCGGATCGCGATCAGCCTCGTCCTCGCTCAGTAGCGCAGAACCGACCACGGCTGTCCGGAGCTGACGCGATTCGCACACCGCAGCCGCGGCCCGAGGGAGCGTATCGACCGTGCCGACGATCAGCAGGCGCTTCCCGGCGAGCGGGGCGGCGTCGGAATTGGAATCGGGGTGCGACATCGCGGAGCCTCCAACCGGTCTATCGGCGGGATCGCGCGAGATGCTGGGGATTTTCAGGGTCGCCCCGGTTTCTCCGTCGGACGATCCGGATCGATCTCCCGGAGGTACTCCCAGGAATAGATGCCGGTGTCGTGGCCGTCGGAAAACCGGATGCGAATGGCGTAGTTGCCAACCAGTTCCGCAGAAACCGCGGTTAGGGGTCCGCCGGACGCCCCGCCGCGCCGAGGATTGCTCGGGAGCACGGTGAGTGGGTTCTTGGCCATGTCTTCGCGCAGCTTCCGGGCTTCGGCGGACGGCGACATTTTTCGGAGGTACACGATCGGGAAGACCGAGGTGGTGCCGTCATCCCATTCGACGGAGAGCGATTCGGCTTTCTTGAGATCGAGATTGACGGGGGCGGTTGGCATGCGGAAGGAAAGAGTAGTGTGTGGGAGTGGCGACGAGGAGTCGTGGGGGGCGCAGTTTCGTCAAAAGCGACAGCCGCCCGGCACAGGAGTGCGGGCGGCCGTTGGTTTGCATCTTCAACGCCGAGAGGGCTGGCGTTGAGAAGCGATTGTTCGCGACTGCTGACCGAAGAGGATCAGCGGCGACGACGGGTGGCGGCGAGACCGGCAAGACCGGCGATCGCGATGGCACCCGGGGTCGGGATCGGAACGATGCTCAGCTTGACGGTGTACACACCCGACTGGGAGTGGGAGCCGTCGAAGTCGGCAGCGTCACCGAAACCGCTGATCGCGAAGGACAGCGTCTGGGCAGCGGCGTTCTCGTAGATGATGACGGAGCCGAGGTTATTCGGGAATCCGGCGTCATCGTTGAACGCGAGCTGCGTGCCGCCAGCGTCGAACAGGCCGAGGATCGTGTCCGGCGACTGGAGCGGGATGTCCAGCGGGATGATCACGATCGACAGGACCGAGTTCGCGGGAACGTTGACTGAGTACCAGTCGACGTCACCTGTCTGACCAGAGACCAACTCAGCGCCGTAGATGGCGGAGCCACCCACAACGTTGACCAGGTCAGCCCCAGCCTGAGTGTCGTTGGCGGGATCGGAATCGATCACACCAGCCGACGCGACTCCGGCTCCGAAAAGGAGTGCAGTTACTGCACCAATGGAAGCAATCTTCATCTCATCTCTCCTGACTCAGTTCGTGGCAATCCTTGTGCGGGGACTGCATCATCGTTACTTCTACAGAATAGAGCGCTTTCGTCGGCCGTCGAGCGGAAAGCGGAGAAAGATCTGTAAATTTCGAGTGTGGCCCGAATTCAGGTGTAAAAATGGGAAGACCTGTTATTCGGGCCCAGGGCGGTTTCATGGCCCAAAATAAGGGTTGTCCCTTACATCGGCTTCTTGTCGATGGTCACGTCGTACACGTGCAGGAGCTTGTTCTTGTCGAACACCATCTCTTGGCGCGAATAGCCGGTGATGTCGTATTCCGGGGTCAATTCGATGGCATCGACCGGGCAGGCTTCTTCGCACATGCCGCAGAAGATGCAGCGGAGCTCGTCGATTTCGAACTTGACGGGGTATTTCTCCCGGTCGTCCCAGGGAGATTCTCCCGCCTCGATGTGGATGCAGTTGGCGGGGCAGATCGTCGGGCACATCATGCAGGCGACGCACTTCACGCGACCCTCTTCATCCCGGTTCAGCCGATGAACGCCCCGGAAGTTGCTCACCTGCATGCCTCGGGCATCCGGGGCGGTGTGCTCTTTCCGCTCTTCTGGGTACTGCAGGGCCTGGGTGGTCTTGCTCTTG
>CAXAVQ010000213.1:0-4890 GCA_963971985.1 uncultured bacterium | reverse complement strand
ATGATGTTGACGACACCGGGGGGAAGTTCGCACTCCTCGAAGATCTCCGCGAGGCGAAGCGCTGTCAGCGATGTGGTCTCGGCGGGCTTGAGCACGACCGTGTTCCCGCAGGCCAGCGCCGGCGCGATCTTCCACGCCGCCATCAGCAGCGGGAAGTTCCAGGGGATGATCTGGCCGCACACGCCCACCGGTTTCGGGTCGCGGTTGGGGAAGGCGTACTTCAATTTGTCCGCCCAGCCGGCGTGGTAGAAGAAGTGCTGGGCGGCCAGCGGCACATCGACATCGCGGCTCTCGCGGATCGGCTTGCCGCCGTCCATCGACTCCAGCACCGCCAGTTCGCGAGCGCGCTCTTGGATCCGCCGCGCGATCCGGTACAGGTACTTGCCCCGCTCTTTGCCCGACAGCTTCTTCCAGCCGGTCAAGGCTGATCGCGCCGCCTCAACCGCCTTGTCCACATCCTTGGTCGTGCCCTGCGTGATATTGCTCAGCACCTTCTCGTTCGCCGGGTTGATGCTCCCGAAGAACTTCGTCGTCTTCGTCGGCGTGGTGAACCTGCCATTGATGTAGTGCCCGTACTTCTCGGCGATCTCGACTTTGACCGACTCCGGCGCGGGCGCGTAGTCCCACGCTTCGCCGAAACGCAACGAGCGGCCGTCGGCCTTCGGTTCGGTCTGGCTGGATGCGTGCTCGTTCATGTTCAGGCCTCGGAGAAATCGTCGGGGGACATGTAGTGACCGGTGCGCCGGCGCGCCAGCTGCATGAGGAGATCGTTGGCGAGACTCGATGCGCCAAAGCGGAACAGCGATGGCGTGAGCCAGTCGTCGCCGAGCGTTTCCTTGACCATCACCAGGTAGTGCAGCGCCTGCTTGGAAGAGCGGATGCCGCCGGCCGGCTTCATGCCGATCCTGATGCCGGTCTTGAAGTAGTGATCGCGGATCGCCTCGAGCATGACCAGCGTCACGCCCATGGTCGCGGCGGGGTTCACCTTGCCGGTCGAGGTCTTGATGAAGTCGTGCTCGGTGAGCCCGGCGTTCATCGCCAAATCACTCGCGGCCCGCACGAGGTCGTAGGTCTCCAGTTCGCCGGTCTCGAGGATCACCTTGAGGTGGGCCTCGCCGCACGATTCCTTGACCGCCGCGATCTCATCGAACACCCTGCCGCGCTGGCCGGCGAGGAACTGGCCGCGGCTGATGACCATGTCGATCTCGTTCGCCCCGGCCTCCACCGCCCGGCGCACGTCGTACAGACGCACCTCCAGCGGGTACTGCCCCGAGGGGAATCCCGTCGCGACGCTCGCCACCGAAACGCTCTTGCCCGCCTCGCTCTTGTCCAGTTCCGCGCGTGCCACCTGCACCAGTTCCGGGTATACGCACACCGCCGCCACCGACGGGAGCGACGGATCCGTCGGGTCGGGCGTCACCGCCTTGCGGCACAGCGAACGCACCTTCTCCGGCGAGTCCTTGCCCTCCAGCGTCGTCAGGTCCACCATCGACAAGGCCAGACGAAGCCCGGCCTCCTTCGCGCTGGTTTTGATCGAGCGCGTCGTGAACTCCGCGGCCCGACGGTCCGCCATCACGCGATCCACAGTCACAGTACGGGTCATGCCCACAGTGTAGCCGAGGCGAGAGACTCACCTATCAGGGGGCGACTGACAGTCCGCGCACGAACCGCCCCACCGCTTCTGCACATTCCCGCTCGAACTCCGGCTTCAGCCACAGGTCGTTGTGCCCGCCGCCCTCGATCATCACCAGTTCTCCCCGCTGGGCGCGATCCGTGATCGCTTTCCCGTCTTCGGGCGGGCTGATGACGTCCTGGTCGCCGTGGAGCACGAGCAGCGGGCAAACCAGTTCCGACGCCCACGCAGCCCGGTCGAACCCGCGTCCGGCGTGCGCCTTCGACCAGTCCGCCCCGGCGCCGTGACGCAGACCCATGAAGCCGTAAACGAGGTCGATGTTCCACGTGTGCGGGTGTCCGACCGCGCGGAGGTAGTTCCTCGCCGGCACCTTGGGCAGGCGATAGGGTGCTTCGGCGATCACGCCGGCGATGCGGACCGAGTCGGACACGCCGAGATCGACCGAAGCAACCATCGAGATCCCCGCGCCCATGGACGAACCCGCGAGAACGAGCGGCGATGCGTGCGTCTCGCTCGCCCAGCGCGCCAGTTCGCGCAGCATCCGGTCCTCGCGGACCGCCATCGGCCAGCGTCCCGGCGCCTCACCCTGACCCGGCGGATCCCACGCGATCACACGCTTCGCCACCGGCGCGAGGTGGCGGATCCGTGCGAGCGCGCCCACGCGCGAGTCGCCCCAGCCCGGCGTCCAGATGATCACCGGCCCGGACGCGTCGTGCCCCTCGATATCCCAGACCGGAGAGAGCCCGAAGTTCTTGAGTGCAGCGTCGTCGCCACGCAGATCGAGTTCGAGCGCGTCGAAGGCTAGCGAGTCCTCGAGTTCGCTCGGGTCGCCGGGAAGGTTGCGCGCCAGCGCCCAGCCGTACGTCTTGCGTGGCGGGCGGCGCAGGTGATGCCCCGTGATCCACGCGCCCAGGGAGACCGCGATCAGCAACCCCAGCCCCAGCAGCGCCAAGAGACCCCACACGGTCAGGCGCCCAGCAGACGAACGATGTCGTTGAACGTTATGAACAGGAACAGCGAACCGATGAACAGCAGCCCGGCCAGCGTGATCACGTTCTGCACGATGATCGGTACCGGTTTCTTCACGAGGCCCTCGTAGCAGAGCATGAGGAACTGCCCGCCGTCCACGATCGGGAGCGGCAGGAAGTTGATCACCGCCAGGTTCGCGCTGATCAGCGCGAGGAAGTACAGCAGGTAAATGAACCCGCGCTCGGCGAACAGCGATCCCGTGTGCGTGATCCCGACCGGGCCCTGCAACTGGTTGACCTTGACCGTCCCCTCGAACAGACGCTGGAACGTGAGGTAGGTTTGCTTGAGCACCCGCTTCGTCCGCGACACGCCCATCGCCACCGCGCCGGTGATCGAATCGGCCTGCACGAGGACTTCGATGGTCTCGAACGCGGTATCGATGCCCTGCACTTCCCAGCCGAGGTTGTGCAATGCTTCGATCTCCTCGGGACGCAGTTCGAGCGTCACCGACTCCTCGACCGTTTCACCCGATCCGATCGGCGTTTCGAGGGTGAGCATCAGCGAAGTTCCCTCGCCGACGTCGAACGCTTCGGTAGTCGCGCTCCGCAGAACATCGCGCAGCGACTCGAAGTCCGTCACCGCTGTCTCGCCGACGCGCTTGACGATCGACCCCGCTCGGATCGAATCGAGCGCACCCAGGCGGGCCGCCGCCGGCGGTTCGCTGATCGGCCGGGACTCCGCGGTCGCGTCGGCATCCTCGGGATTGGGTTCGATCCGCTCGACGAGCTGCGGCACCGTGGACACGCGCGCGATCGACAGGTCGCTCGCCGGCGTGAACCCGACCGTGCCCTCGATGCTGACATCCAGCGTCAGCGGGACATCCTGGCCATCGCGGACGACCACCGCTTCGATGGTCTCGCCCTTGCGCGCCCGGATCGCGCGAACGCCGTCGGCCACACTCGGCCACGACAGCGAACCCAGACGCTTGAACACGTCCCCCGGCTCAAGACCCTGCCTCGGCTCCTGCAACGACCAGTCCGCGACCCGCATCACGGGCGCGAGCCCGATCAGGTGCTGTTGGGGCCAGGCTGTTGGTCCGGCGCGCTCGCTGGTATCCACGATCGTCGTGCCGCGCTGCAGCGCGACCTCCGGGTCGAGCGACGCGCTGACGCGCGATCCGTCCGGCGACTCAAAAACCAGATCGACGGTCTCACCGCCGGAGGCCTCGATCGTCTCGTTCAATTGGCGGACGCTCGCGTACTGGCCTTCGCCCGGCGCGTCGTCGCGCTCCAGACTCCGGCGCTCGATCGATTTTCCCTCGATCTCGACCAGGCGCGAGCCGAACGGCACGTCGCCGAGGCCCATGCCAGCGAGCACGGCGCGATTCGTCTCGTTCACGCTCGCCCGCCGCGTCTCGCCGACGAGTTGCAAGCCGCTGTCGGGCCACACGCCGATCGCCAGCACGCCCGGCCCCTGCGCGAGACGCTCGGGCACCGGGCTGAACTCCAGACGTTCGTACCCACCGCTATCCAAGGGCCGGTCGACCTCCAGAGTCACCGGCGTGTCGCGCTTGGTCATCGCGACCTCGATGAACAGATCGGTGAAGGTCACCGTCTGCTCGCCGCCGGCGGAGCGCACCACGTCGCCCGGTTGCAGGCCCACGGCCTCTGCGGGCGAGCCCGGCTGAACGGCACCGATCACCGGCGCGGGCTCGCGCATGCCCGCCTGGAAGACGACCACGAACAGGATCGCCGCGAGGATCACGTTCATGATCACGCCGGCGGAGATCACGACCATCCGCTTCCACACCGGTTTGTTCTGGTAGGAATCGGGCGCACCGCTTGTAGCCTGCGGGTTCAGGTCTTCCTGGCCAAGCATCTTCACGTAGCCGCCGAAGGGGATCCAGTTCAGCCGGTACTCGCACGGGCTGATCCGCTTGAGTTCCGACGCGGCTTCGTGCCCCGCCTCGATGTCTTCCGCGCTCGCACCCGCCCGGTCGGCCTTCTGCACCGTCGCCACCAGCGCCATGTACCGCGCTTCGGAGGACCCCTTCTGCACGCCCCAGCCCTTGCGGAAGCTCACCAGCGCCTGGCCGAAGCCGATCGCGAAGGCGTGCACGCGGATGCCCGCCCAGCGGGCCGCGAGGAAGTGCCCCGCCTCGTGCACGAACACGATGAAGCCGAAGCCCAGCACCATGAGCAGCACGTTCCAGAAGGTAAACAGCGAATCAAGCATGCGGTCGGGTCTCGAAGAAAGTGTGCCGGTTCGGAAAGAAAACCGGGCAGGAT
>CAXAVQ010000212.1:0-4920 GCA_963971985.1 uncultured bacterium | reverse complement strand
ACGACATGCCCGCCTCGCTGCACGACCAGATCGCGTTCGACGAGACCATCGCCGCCGTGCAAGAATGGACCGAGGGCCGCGACAACACGCTCGTCATCTCCGCGACCGCCGACCAGCTTGTTGAGATCGAGAAACTCATCGCCCAACTCGACGTCAAGCCCGAGTCCGACCGCGTCACCGAGTTCGTCGCGCTCGAATTCGCCGACGCCGCACAGGTCCGCGAAGCGCTCTCCGTGTTCTACGGCACCTTCGCCTCCGCCGCCGACACGCCCGAAGCCCGCAACGTCTCGATCACCGCCGACCCGACGACCAACTCGCTCGTCATCTCCGCCGCCGAAGTCGAGTGGCCCGGCATTCGGGAACTGATCGCCAAACTCGATTCCGAGGAGTACGACGCCTCACGACGCCTCGAAGTCATCGCACTCACGCACGCCGACGCCTCGTCGGTCGCCGAGGCCCTCCAGTCCGCATTCGATGCCCCGCTCCGCGCCGAACTCGAGCGCGAGCGACAGCGCGCCGCCGCCAACCGGGGCCGGAACAACCAATCCCCCTTCGGCGAGTCGTTCATCGACGCCCCGGCGATGCTCATCAATAACGACGAAGTCGTCTCGGTCAGCGCCGAACCGCTGACCAACAGCCTCGTCGTCTCCGCCGGCAAGCGCGACCTCGAGCGCATCCGCCAGATCATCGATCAGATCGACGTCCCGGAATACTCCAAGCTCCCCGAGCCTCGCATCATCGCCCTCGACAGCGGCAAGGCCGAAGATATCGCCCAGTCCCTCCGCGCCCTCTTCGAGACCAGCGGCAACCAACGCGGACGCAACAACGCCCGTCGAGGCGTCACCATCCTCGGTGACACCACCTCCAACAGCCTCATCGTCCGTGCCTCCGACGAAGAGTTCCAGCAGATCAGATCCCTCGCCGAGTCGCTGCAGGAGCAGGGCGACGACGCACGCACCACCGCGCGTGTCCTCGCCGTCTACCGCCAGCCCGCATCGCGCCTCGCGCAGACCATCGAATCCACCTTCGCCCAGACCGCCCAGCGCGACGGCGAAACCCTCTCCGTGCAGGTCGACCGCCAGTCCAACGCACTCGTCATCGCCTCGACCAAGCGCCTCTACGACGAAATCGAAGCCGTCGTGCGCGAACTCGACGGCCCGGCCCCCGATGACGACCCCGACGACGCCATGGCGCCCCTCCGGGGCCTCCCCGGCCAGGACCTCGCCATCGTCGACCTGACGAACATCAGCCCACAGCAGGCCGTCGACCTGCTCAACGAACTCGGCGTGACGCGCCCGCAGGACCTCGACCGACCCGGCCTCGTCTCCGAGCAGGTCACCGCGGTCCCGCTCGACACGCGCAAAGCCATCGCCATCCTCGCCGGCAAGGCCGACCTCGCCGCAGTCCGGAACCTCGTCGAGTCCATCGACCGTGAACCGCTCGGCGCCGAACAGCGCGTCGCGATCGTCCCGCTCAAACTCGCGAACGCCAGTCGCATCGTCGGTTCGCTCGAGCGCCTGCTGAACCCCGAATCGTCCGACGCACAGACCCAACTCGCCCGCTCGCTCACCGAGCAGATCCGGCGCCTCAACATCGCGTCCGAACGCATCGGCAACCCGGACCTGCAGATCGATCTCAGCGTGCCGACCCGCGTCGAGGCCGAGGAGCAGTCCAACTCCATCATCATCGCGACCGCCGAGAGCAACCTCGACGCGATCGCCGAACTCGTCGGCATGCTCGACCGCCTGCCCGCAGGCGACGCCGTCGTCATCCGCATCTTCCACCTCTCCAACGCGTCGGCCTCGCGCCTCAGCGGCGTCATCGACGACCTGTTCAGCCAGGGCGAGTCGCTCCAGCGTGCACCCGGCACCCGCGACGTCACCGGCTTGCCCACCACCGAGACCGGCAAGGCCCTCGTCGGCGAGATCGCAGTCACCGTCGACGACCGCACCAACGCGCTGATCGTCGCCGGGCGCGAGGAAGCCGTCGCGCTCGCCGAGGTCCTGATCTCGCAGCTCGACTCCTCCGAGACCGCCAACTGGATCGAGCCCCGCCTCATCACGCTCCGGCACGCCGACGCCGCGAAGATCGCCGAGACCATCAACGAGGTCCTCATCGAAGGCATCGGCGACACCCCCGACGAGATCGCCCTGCAGCGTCAGGTCGGTCGCCTCCGCCTCATGCAGGGCAAGCCCGGCGACGGCAAGCCCGCCTCCTTCACCGAATCGCAGATCTTCGCGCCCCTTACCCGACTCACCGTCCTGCCCGAAGAGCAGCTCAACGCCATCATCGCCATCGGCTCGACCGCCAACGTGCAGGTCGTCACCGAACTCGTCGAGATGCTCGACGTCGAAGCAGCCTCTCGCGACGCCCTGGTCCGCGTCTACCCGCTCCGCTTCGCCTCCGCAGAGCGCGTCTCCGGCGTCCTCGAGGACCTCTTCCAGGACCAGGTCCGCAACGAGAACATGCGTGAGGAGGACCAGCTCACGGTCCAGGCCGACTCACGCACCAACACCCTCATTATGGCGACCAGCCCCCGCAGCTTCGCCATCATCGAGAACCTGCTCAAGACACTCGACTCCTCTGACGTGAACCCGACCGTCGGCATCACCGTCATCTCCGCAGGAGCCAACGACGCCCGCCAGCTCGCCCCGCGCATCCAGCAGATCATGCGCGATCGCCTCGAGGCCAACTCCAACGGGCGCCCCGCCGATCGCGACGTCGTTTCCATCCAGCCCAACGAGGCCAACAACTCCCTCATCGTCGCCGCCAGCGACGAAAACCTCGTGGTCATCCGCGAACTCATCGAACTGCTCAACTCCGGCGACGCCGACATCGAGGGCGGCTTCGAGGTCTTCCCGCTCACCTCCGCCGCGGCGGACGAAATGGTCGACCTCCTCGAAGAGCTCTACGTCCGCGAAGCCAACCGCACCCGAGGCGAGGGCTCCATCCGCGTCCGCGCCGACGAACGCCTCAACGCCATCGTCGCCAACGGCAACGCCTCCGACATCGCCGAGATCCGCCAGCTCATCCAGCGACTCGACCGCCAGACGCCAACCGCCGTACGCGACATCAAGATCATCCCGCTCAAGTCCTCCAACGCCCTCGAGATGGTCAGCCTGCTCAACAACGTCCTCAGCGGGCGTAGCCTCGGTGGCGGCAACCAGTCCTCCCGCCAGGGCACCATCCTCCGCTTCGCCAACCGGATCACCGAAGGGCGCCTCAAGGACGAACTCGGCGCCGAGCCGACCCAGGCCGAGGTCTCCTCCGCCATCCGCGAGCAGGTCTCCATCCAGCCCGACCTCCGCTCCAACGCCGTGGTCGTCAGCGCACCGCCCCCGATGATGCTCCTCATCGAATCCCTCATCGAGGACCTCGATTCCTCCGCCGAAGGCCTCCGCCAGTTCAAGATGTTCACGCTCGTCAACGCCGACGCCTCGGCCATGCGAGAACTCCTCGGCGACCTGTTCAGCCTCCGCCAGCAGGGCAACCTCTTCGTCCTCGTCCCCTCGAGCGCCCCCTCGACCGTGGACGGCACCGAAGGCGAGACCGAGAACCAGAACGCCGACTTCGGCAGCGACCTGACCTTCTCCACCGTGCCCGACGAGCGCCAGCAGCTCCTCATCGGCGTCGACGCCCGCACCAACTCCCTGCTCGTCTCCGGCAGCGAGATCTACCTCGAACGCGTCGAGGAGATCATCGAGCGCCTCGACGCCCTCGTCGGCACCGAACGCGAGCAGATCGCCTACGAACTCAAGAACGCCCGCGTCGAAGACGTCTCCGTTGCACTCCAGCAGTTCATCGATCAGGAACAGGCCCGCATCTCGAGGACCCTCGGCCCCGACCGCTCCGACTCGATCATCCGCCAGCTCGAACGCGAGGTCAGCGTGGTCGGCGTCCCCGGCTCCAGCCGCCTGATCATCTCCGCGTCACCGCGCTACATCGACAAGGTCAAGTCGCTCGTCAACGAACTCGACCGCGCCCCCGCCCAGGTCCTCATCCAGGTCCTCCTCGCCGAAGTCACCCTCGACGACTCGACCGATTGGGGCGTGGACCTCGGCGTCGGCCCCTTCGGAAACGACGAGTTCACCGGAGCGCTGACGGCCGTCGGCAGCGGCGTCCAGACCGCCATCGGCGTGCCGAACCTCGCCGTCGCCAGCCTCGACTTCGACATGCTCATCCGCGCCCTGGAAGTCCAGGGACGCCTCGAAGTCCTCTCCCGTCCCCAGATCCTCGTCAACGACAACGAAGAAGCACTCATCTCCGTCGGTGAAGAGATCCGGGTGGTCACCTCGTCGACCCGGACCGACAGCGGCAACCTCAACGCCAGCGTCGAGCCCCGAGAGGTCGGCGTCATCCTCGACGTCACCCCCTCCATCAGCCCCGACGGCTACGTCCGTCTCGACATCACCCCCGAGATCTCGCAGCTCACCACCCGGACCATCCAGATCTCCGAGGATTTCGCCGCTCCGATCATCTCCCAGCGCCGCGCCGATACCACCGTCACCGTCCGCAACGGCGAAACCATCGTCATCGGCGGCCTGATCCAGAACCTCCTCGACACCCGCAAGTCCAAGGTCCCGCTCCTCTCGGAGATCCCCCTCGTCGGCGAGATCTTCAAGACCGAGCGCACCAGCACCACCAAGACCGAACTGCTCATCATCCTCACCCCACGCATCATCACCAACGACACCGACCTCCTCGAGTTCAGCCACGAGGAGATCGACCGACTCTCGCTCCCCGACGAGACCAAACTCCAGCTCCGGCGCAACGACATCAGCCTGGAGTCCACCCTGCGATCGGGCGCCGACGCAGCGCCCACCGACCAGGCCCCCGCAAATCCCACAGCGCCGGACACCGGCCCCGATCCAGCCCAGCAGGCCCCGAAGCAGGACGGATTCGAACTCCCGCTATGACCCG
>CAXAVQ010000211.1:0-4947 GCA_963971985.1 uncultured bacterium | reverse complement strand
AACCTCGGCGGCTGGGTCGAAGCCACGCTCCCCGAAGGTGCCGTCCGCGACCTGCTCGCCAACGGCGTCGTCGCCGGCATCGGCGGCACGGTCATCTTCCTCCCCCAGATCTGCCTGCTCTTCCTGCTCATCTCCCTGCTCGAAAGCACCGGCTACCTCGCGCGCGCCGCCTTCGTCATCGACCGCGTCATGCGCCCCTTCGGCCTCTCCGGCCACTCCTTCGTCCCGCTGCTCAGCTCCCACGCCTGCGCCCTGCCCGGCATCATGGCCTGTCGCGCCATCCCCGACCGGCGCGACCGCCTCGCGACCATCCTCGTCGCGCCCTTCATGAGCTGCTCCGCCCGCATCCCCGTCTACGTCCTGCTCGTGGTCATCCTCTTCCCCGAAAGCCCGACCATGCAGGCCGTCGCCTTCGCCGGCTGCTACATCATCGGCGCCCTCGCCGGCCTGCTCAGCGCCTTGATCGCCCGGCGCTCCTTCCTCAAGGGCAAGTCCAGCGGCATGGCCCTCGAACTCCCGTCCTACCGCGCCCCCGACATCGCCCTCTCGCTCAAGACCAGCGCCGAGCGCGGCTGGGTCTTCCTCAAGAAGGCCGGCACCGTCATCCTCGCCATCTCCATCCTCCTCTGGTGGCTCGGCGCGTACCCCAACGTCGGCCCCGCCCCCGAATCCGAAGCCCTGCGCACCCAGGCCGCCCAGGTCGAGACCCAGCAACCTGAACGCGCCGCCGAACTCACCGCCGAGGCCGACACGCTCGACGAGCGCTACGCCACCCAGAACTCCTTCCTCGGGCGCATCGGCTCCACCATCCAGCCCGTCTTCGCTCCCCTCGGCTACGACCGCCAGCTCACCATCGGCGTCATGGCCTCCTTCGCCGCCCGCGAGGTCTTCGCCACCACCATGGCCGTGCAGGTCGCCGGCACCGACGAGATCGAGGACGAGGGCGTCCAGAGCGCCATCTCCACCGCCCAGCGCGACGACGGCACCCCCGTCTTCACCAGCGCCACCAGCTGGTCCCTGCTCATCTACTACATCCTCGCCATGCAGTGCCTGCCCACCCTCGTCGTCACCGCACGCGAAGCCGGCGGCACGAAGTGGGCCTTCCTCCAACTCGCCTGGATGAGCGGCACGGCCTACATCAGCGCGATGATCGTCTACCAGACCCTCCGCGCCACAGGCCTCGGCTGATGCCCATGATCCCATGGTCCGACTGGCAATTCTGGCTCGTCACCGCCCTCGCCGCCGGCGCGATGTGGATCCTCATCCGCATGTTCCTGCCGAAGAAGAAACCCAGGGGCAGACGCACAACCCTGACGGTTTCGGCGAAGGGTCGGGGGGAGTAGGTGGGTGCCACGGGTTGACCCGAAAAGCAACCCGTGCGAACCGGTTGAATGCTTCACCGGGATTGCATCCATCAGCAAGATGCGGCCAGCTACTGTTCTGCCTCCCTGGAAATCTCCGAACCACGCTTCGCTCCCGCCTCGCGCAAAAACCGGCGTGTCGCCTCAGGGACATGGTCTTCATTCGCATAGTCCAAAGCGGTGATGCCAACATCGTTCGTTGCGTTGATCTCCGGGTCATACTGCAAGATGACTTCGAGCATCTCGGGGCTTCTGCCAGCCGATGCCGCGGCCATTAGCGGTGTGGATTGGAGCCAATCGTTCAACCGCGATACATCGGCAACATCGAGAAGATAGGCCACTACCTGAGGATTCGGGTTCGTCTCTATCGCTGCCACCAACGGCGGAACCAGATGCAGATCGAGTGGCCTGTACAAATCGACAAACTCCTCGTAGGACGGTAATGCACCAGCTTCAACGAGCCGGCGAAACACATCGATATCCGGGTTGCATCTCGCCGCGATCAGCAAAGGTGGAGCGCCCACTACAAGAGCTTGGTTGGGGGCAAGTCCATCTTCGAGCAGCGCGTCGATCACTGCGCCGTCACCGAGCGCGATATCGACGGCTATCCGTTCGCTTTCGTCGGCCGGCCGCCAGCCCGCATCGACGAGTTGGCGAACCGACTGCTGATTCGTGTTCTCGCCAACAAGGGCGTAGGCCATCACGGTTTCGCCGAGACGATTCCGAAAATTGACATCGGCACCAGCCCGGATCAGCTCCGCAATCGCGCTGCGGTCTGCACTCGCGCTGTGTTTGAGGAGTGCGAGCTGAAGAGCAGACCAATGAAACTGGTACATGTAGTTGGGCACGCTAGTCTTCCACAACTCAGGATCATCTCGGAGATGCCTGTCAGTACTCCAGTCAAGGATCGAGTCCAGATCTGCGCCATCTCGCACAGCGGCGCGCACCTGCTCGGCTGTTGGATCCGAACCCGACAGCAGTTTCCAGAGCCTGATGGTTGCTGGGTTCCAAGGAAGATCCGCGACGCGGCTTACGCTCTGCTGCGTAGATTGAGGAAAGACCGGTGCAGCGACGTGGATGGGCCGAGACACAATCGCCATGCCGAAACAGACACCCGCAAGAACCAGCAATGCAACCCAAGCTCGCACCATGCCCTATAGGCTCCTGATAAACCCAGATTCCCAAATGTGATACGGGTTGTCAGCCAAAAGTGTTCGCCCGGTGCCATGGTCTCCGCGAAGCGTAACCCACGCCCCTCACCCACACCCCACCCCAAACGCCCCAAGCACCGCGTTCAGATCCGCAAGATCGACTTCACCGTCCCCGGTCGCATCGCCGTCCCCGCTCGCCTGCCCGAAGTTCGCCAGCACCAGGTTCAGGTCCGTGAGATCGACGCTCCCGTCCCCCGTCACATCCGCCGGGCACGCGTCCAAGCACGAGTCGCCGCGCTGCGCGAGGCCCTCCAGTGAGAACTCGTTCGCGCGACCGACCAGCCACAGGTCGTCGTTCCCGTCGATCGCTCCGGCGAAGAATTGCGACTCCACGGCCAGTTCACTGTTCTCGACGCGCGTCCATTCGACGCCGTCGTAGTGCAGCACATACGCCTCGGGCGCCCCGCCGCCGGGGAAGTCGGTGTTGAACGCGACACCCGCCGCGAACACATCATCCGAAGCGCGAGCGACCACCGTCCGCAATTCGACATTCATCGTCTCCACCGGCGCATCGAAGCGCGACCACGCCGACCCGTCCCAGTGCAGCAGCACCGCTTCGCCCAGACCCGTATCCAGGTTGAGATCATCGCCCACCGCCCAGACATCGTCCGACGCGATCGCCGCGATGTCCTCGATTGACGAACTCGAACTGTTCATCAGCGGCCAGATGTTCGTCCACGTCCACTCCGACCCGTCCCAGTGCGCCAGCAGCGCGCCGTCCGGACCGGTACCGATCTGGAGCACCCAGCCACCGACCCACACATCATCCGCCGCGACACCCGCGATGGCGTTCGGTCGGTAGTCGGCGTTGTCGTGGTCTTCGAGCTCCTCGAAGATCGGAAGGATCTCGCCCTCCCAGGTATCACCAACGAGCTGGGTCGCGAAGAACACCTGCGTCCCAACATCAGAAGCACCCGGCGCCACGCCGATCGTCCTGCCCACCGCCCAGACCGTGTCCCCGGTCCGCGAGACATCATCAAAGCCACCGCTCCCGTTCCCGGTGTCCGCGACGAACGCGGGCGGATCCAGCAGTTCCCACGACGACCCGTCCCAGCGCATCGACTGCGGCACCGAGAAATTGCCGTTCAGCGAGTCCCGGGCCCCGACCGCGATCGCCTCGTTCGGCCCCAGCGCGGCGATGCCGTCCAGACTCTGGTCCCTGTCCGCGCCCAGCGACGGCTGCGGCACATCGGATTGCACCCACTGCTGACCGTCCCACCGGGCAACGAAGTTCAGACTGGGGAACGGGAACGACAGCCCGCTGCTCCGCCCCGCGATCCAGACGCCGCCGAGGAAATCGGCATCCGCAGCGAACAGCCGGACGCCGTTGCCGGGAACCGGCTCGAGGTTCCAGCCGCACACCGGCTCGGCGTTCGAAGCCCCGGCATGGGCCACCGACGCCCCAGCGCACACGACAATCGCGGCGACGGAGCGAACAACACGATCAAGGGACTTCTGCATATCAGACTCTTCTTTCTGCTCAAACATCGTGGATCGGCCGGGCAAACAAGGCCGCCCTCCGCCTCGGAGGGGACACCCAACCATGAAACAGGAGTCCGCCGAGGCGAGGATTCGTACAGGAAATCCGGAGAATCGGTCAGAAAGTTGGAGCCAACGCTTCGGATCGAACTTCCCACTGACACCAGTATGTCACCCACCCAAAATTTCACCAAACAAAAACCCTTGACCCAAACAAAGACCGTGCGCATCATGGGGGCATGAAGAAGCCAAAGAACCGCCCCAAGCCCCGCCGCACCTCCGGAACCAGCCGCGCCCGGCAGGAAGCGGCTCCCCCTCAAGGTATTTCCCTAGTGGGACGGGCATCCTGCCCGTCTCCTACCCCTTCTCCTCCCCCCTCTCTCCCTTCTGACCCCTCCGCCCTCACCGCCTCCCTCAACGACGCCCAGAAGACCGACCTCCTCCTCCGCCTCTGGGAGGACCCCACCTTCGCCCTCGCCGACATCGCCTCTCTCCTCGGCCTGGCCATGCCCGAACTGCTCGAACTCCTCCGACGCCCCGACATCGCCGACCTGCTCGAGCAGATGGGCGAACTGCTCGACCGGCGCATGCGCCACATCGCCGCCAAAGCCGCGTCCCGCGCGATGGACACCCTCGAACAGGTCCAGACCGAAGCCGCCCAGGCCGCCACCAGCACGCCGGTCTCCCCCGAAGCAATCCAGGCCGACCGACGCGCCGCCACCTCGCGCAACCAGCGCCGCCTCGCCGCATCCGCCGCCCTCGCCCACCACCGAGCCCTGCGCACCCCACCCAAACCGCTCCGCATCCCGAAGGCGCAGGCAACCGCCGCCGACCGAGCCGCCCCAACCGACTTAATGCCCGACCGGGGTGGCATAGCCACGCAACGCGTGGCTATG
>CAXAVQ010000210.1:0-4950 GCA_963971985.1 uncultured bacterium | reverse complement strand
CTCGTCATCTTCCACGCGAGTGACCGGTGCGGACGGTTCCTCAACCGCGGTCGCGACCAAGTCATCGACGCTGTCCGCGGCGTTGTCCGAGTGCCAGGAAGACGCGCCGACCTGCGATGTGTGCGGCACGGTCACTGTCCGGAGTGGCACCTGCTACAAGTGCCTGAACTGCGGGAACAGCATGGGCTGCTCCTGAGGCGGACCTGATCCCGGCCCGGTGACGCATCGGGATTCGGAGAGATCGGGGACGCCAATCCGGTGGCCGTGGGGGATGGAACCTCCGCGAGGTTGGGCTCGAAGGATGCCCGAGCCCAACCGGCAGCCACGGCGACGAGCGAGGAGGGCGTGAGCGCCACGGACCCTCGCGACCGAGCCCGGCCCCGATTCTCCGGATCCCGCTGCGGATCCGGGTGACAACTCAAAGACCCACCAGAGGAGGGTCCGTGGCCTGCAACGGGCTGCACGAAACGACCCTCCACTTTGCCTGTCCCCCGGGCGGACCCACCACCGCCCGGGGGATTTGTCATTTTGAATGGGCGGTTCATCCGGGTCAATGAAAAAGGCGACCGGTTGGTCGCCTCGCTGGTCAATCTGCGGTTGTCGGCTCAGACGTGGGAGATGTCTTCGGTCTTCTTGGCGACCGCTTCGTCGATCTCGGTCTCGTGCTTTTTGAGCAGGTCCTGGATCTCGTCCTTGAGGGTCTTGATCTCGTCCTCGGGGATGCCGGCGGACTTGTCCTTGCCGAGGGTCTCGGCGTGCTTGTTGGCATCGCGACGGGCGTTCCGGCACGCGACCTTGGCTTCCTCGCCGAGCTTCTTGACCTGCCCGATGAGCTGCTTGCGCCGGTCGCCGGACAGCGGGGGCACGTTGACGCGGATGACCTTGCCGTCGACGGACGGGTTGAGGCCGAGGTTGGCGTTCTCGATGGCCTTCTTGATCTCGCCGACGGACTGGGGGTCGAACGGCTGGATCACGATCTGGGTCGCTTCGGGCACGCTGAGGGCGGCGAGGGACTTGAGGTCGGTCATGGAACCGTAGTAGTCGACCTTGATGAACTCGATCATGGCGGTCGAAGCACGACCGGTCCGGATGCCCTTGAGCTCGCTCCGGAGGTAGTCGACCGACTTGGTCATCTGTGTTTCGGCATCTTTGAGAATGCTGTCCGGGGTCATCGGGTACTCCTGCGGCGGTGAAGTCGCCTGTCGTGAATCTGGTTCGGCAAGAATACGGGAATCGACGCGGGCTTGCCCGGTTTCGGGCCCGGCTCACGCCGGATTGGAGGCCGTGACGTGGGTTCCGACGGAAGTGTCGCCTCGAAGGACGCGGTCGAGACTGCCTTCGGCGTTGAAGTCGAAGACGACCAGGTCGATGCCGTGCTCCTCGCAGAGCGTGAGGGCGGTCATGTCGGTGACTCGGAGTTTTCGCGCGACGGCGTCGGCGAGGGAGATCGACTCGAAGCGTTCGGCGCTCGGGTCGGTCTTGGGGTCGGCGGAGTAGACGCCGTCGACCTTGGTGGCCTTGAGGATGGCGTCGCAGCCGAGCTGGGCGGCGCGGAGGGCCGAGCCGGTGTCGGTTGTGAAGAACGGCTGACCGGTGCCGGCGGCGAGCACGACGACGGAGCCGTGGCTGAGGGCGTTTTCGGCCTGGACGGTGCTGTAAAGGGGGGCCATGCCGCGGACTTCGGCTGCGCTGAGGAGGATGGCTGGGGCCCCGGCCTCCTTGATGGCGTGGGTCAGCGCGACGCCGTTGATGATCGTGCCGAGCATGCCCATCTGGTCGGCGGATTCGCGGGTGATGAGGCCTGCATCGGCGAGGGCGGCGCCGCGGACGATGTTGCCGCCCCCGGGAACGACCGCGATCTGCATGCCTGCCTGGGCGCACTTCGCGATGGCCTTCGCGGTTGCGCGGAGCGCCGCCGGGTTGATGCCGAGTTCCCCCTCGCCGGAAACCGCTTCGCCGGACAGTTTCAGCAGGACGCGCTGGTAGCGAAACGGGTGATCGGACATCGCATCGTGCTCCGCGGGGTGGCTTGCTGGACGGTTCGGCGAGGATTGCAACCGCCCGGTGCAGGGGCGTCAAGGGATGAATAGCCGATTCCGTGGGTTCGCGGGAACCTTTTGTGGGTTTGTGGGTCTATATAGGGAAGCGGCGAAGTGCCGATAATACGATTGGGTGGATACTTCCTGCCCGCTTCGAGGGAAACGATCGGCCGATGCAGAGCAGCGAACAATTTGCGACACGGACGCAGCGGGAACCCGCTCCGTCCGGCTGGGTCGAGCGGCTGTCGGATCGCATCGGCGAACGTTTCGGGTGGAGTCGCCAGACGACGCTGTTCGCGTTGTCGGCCTCGCTGTTTGCGCACATGCTGCTTCTTTTGGCGGCGGCACTGATCATCCGCCCTGCCCCGCCGGCCGCGGCATCGGACGGCAATGGCGAAGTGCCGCTCGCGGTGATCTCGCAGAGCGAGCTTGAACAGACGGCGGAAGTGTCGCTGGCCAGCGAGTCACCGACGCCGACCGATCTCGAACTCGACCAACTGTTCGATCAGCCGGCGGTCGAGATGCCGGCTTCGTCGATCGATTTCAGCGCCCTTGATCTGAGCGATCTCGGCGAGATCGGCGGGGCGGGGGATATTGACGAGGCCGCGGGGTCTTCGGTATTCGAGAGCGGCTCGGGTGGGGCGGCGTCGTTTTTCGGGGTCGAGGCCGGGGGAAACCGGTTCGCGTACATCGTCGATGTCTCCGGCTCGATGCAGGGGCAGCGGATCGAGGCGCTCAAACGGGAACTGACCCGATCGATCGTGGGACTGCAGTCGCAGTCTCAGTTCGCGATCGTGCTCTACAGCAGCAGTGCGTTCCAGGTCGGTGATGGTGGCTGGCGGGATGCGACGGACCAGAGCAAGCGGAACGCGCGCTCGGAGATCGCGAATATCCGGGCGGGCGGGACGACCGTCCCGCTTCCGGCGTTCGACCTGCTGTTCGAGTTGCGACCGCGACCGGACGCCATTTACTTCATGACCGACGGCGCGTTCGTCAATCCGGAAGCGGTCGTGGCGGAGATCACCCGGCTGAACCGCTCAACGGGGCGGGTTGTGCCGATCCACTGCATCACGTTCATCGAGCGTGAGGCGGAGGAAACGATGAAAGAGATCGCTCGTCAGTCGGGTGGGAGTTACACGCACGTGACCGGAGGCGCTCCCTGATGCGCTGCGTTGGTTCGACAGCCATTCTGGTGTTGGCGCTGAGCGCTGCGGGTGCGGAGATCGTGCTCCGCAACGGCCAGGTGGTCGATGCCCCGATCGAGACGGTCGCCTACGACGGCGTCTCGATCGGAGGCGACGCGCCGCGCGTGCTGGGCTGGGACCTGGTGTACTACGCCGAGGGCGAGGGTGCTTCGGACGTCGCGGTGTATGCCGAATTCTCCGACACCGTGTGGCGGGCCAAGTCACGGCTCGAACGTGGCGATTTCCGGCTCGCCGGGCCGCTGTTCGAAGAATTGTTCGAACAGCAGGCGAGGGTCGGGATCGAGGGGCCGACCGGTCTGATGATCGCGGAGGGAACGCTCCGTTGCCGCGTCGCTTCGGGGCGCCATACCGACGCCATCGAAGCGTGGGCGGTGGCGCTGGACATCCGAGGCACCGGCCAGCGCCAATCCGGAGAGTCTGCGGTTGCGGGGCTGATCGATGCGGAGACGGGACTCGTGCCGACGCTCGCGCCGATCTGGTTGGACGGTTCGGTCGATGCGAAGCGCTTCGCCGCAGGGGGGGCGGATGGGCCCGGCACGGCTGGGCCCCTGATCGCGTTGTATAGGGCGTCGGCGCGTCGAAGCGTTGGTGGTCCAGAAGATGAACTGCCGAGAGGGGAGCCGGGCGAGCCGGGTGAGCGGCTTGTCGCGCTCATGCTTCGGGCGACCGGTCCCGACGAACTGGCGAGGGTAACCGCCCGTGAGCATCTGCTCGACGTCGCGGAAGAGTCCGCCGGATCGTGGCAAGAGTCGTGGGCCAGAGCCGCGATCGGGAGATCGCTCCTCATCGAATCAGAGGAGCGCCTTCGTGACGCGGGGGTGCTCCACCTGCTGCACCTGCCGGCGCGGTTCTCGCGGTCGCAGCCGCACTTGGCGGCGGTTGCGCTGGCCGAGGTGGGGCGAGAGATGCACGAGCGCGGCGACAGCCGGCTTGTCGAACTGATGAGATCCGAACTGCGAAGGCAATACCCGGAGCACGAGGCGAACGCGTGGCTGGACGCCGTGACCGGGAACTGAAGGGACATCATGCGGAATCTGTTTGACATCGCACCACTTATGAGCCGGACGCTGGCGCAGGCGCCGGATGCCGCGGTACAGGACAGCGGCGGTAGCGCGCTTGGTTTTCTGAGTGCGGGCGGCACGATCGGGGTGGTAATCATTCTGCTGTCGTTCGGGGCGCTGGCGCTGCTGATCATGCACCTGCTCCGCATCCGCGCGTCCGCCCTTGCGCCGCAGTACGTTGTCGACGACCTGTCCGACCTGCTCCGGTCCCGGCGGATCGACGAGGCCATCGCGTATTGTCGCGAGGATCAGAACGCTTGCCTGCTCGCCGAGGTGATGGATGCCGGGTTGACGAGGTATCGCCGTTCGCCCTTCGGTGCTCTGGAACTCAAGGCGGCGCTCGAGGAAGCCGGTCAGTCCCAGGTGGCGAGGCTGTCGCGCTCGCTCGATGCCCTCGCGCTGATCGCGGCGATCGCGCCGATGCTCGGCCTGCTGGGAACGGTGGTGGGCATCAACGGTGCGTTCGGCACGATTTCGAGCGCACAGGGTTTCGCCAGGCCTGACCAGCTCGCCGGCGACATCTCGCTGGCTCTGGTCACGACGATCATGGGGCTGACGCTGGCGATCCCGACCACCTCTGCGGTGACGTACTTCCGGAACCGGATTGAGAAGATCGCTTCTGACGTGGCGTCGACGGTCGACGAG
>CAXAVQ010000209.1:0-4984 GCA_963971985.1 uncultured bacterium | reverse complement strand
CACCGTCAGAAGACGGCTCGGGCGCTCGGGATTGGCGTTCGGACCCTCGGTCTGAAGCTGAAGAAGTGGAAGGAAATGGAGCTGGTGTCCGCATCGCTCTGATGCGGACCGGCGACCGGGAGCAGCGTTGTGTTCATTGACGGGTTGGTCAATTCCGACAGCACACCGGTCCTCGAGGCCGCGGCCCAGTTCGCTGCGCGCCGGCAGGGGGTGCTGGTGCACAACATCGCGAACTTCTCGACGCCTCAGTTCCAGCAGAAGACGCTCAGCGTCGAAGCGTTTCAGGATCGACTCTCCGAGGCCGTGGAGGATCGTCGCAAGCGGTTTGGTGGCAATCGGGGTGATCTTCAGATCCGCGATTCGCAGGAGGTCCGGTCGGTCCGGGACGCCTCCGGGCAGATCCGGCTGGAAGTGACCCCCGGCACGCCGAGCGGCAACATCCTGTTCCACGATCGCAACAACCGCGATCTGGAGCGGAGCATGGCGGACCTGGCGGAGACCGTGGCCTCGTTCCGGGTCGCGACCGACCTGTTCCGGACCCGGATGCAACTCCTGCAGAGCGCGATCTCGGAGCGGGTGTAACGATGATGGAGGCGAACGATGTACGGCAACCTTGATGTCTCGGTCAGCGGCCTGATCGCCCAGCGGACGCGCCTGAACACGATCGCGGCGAACATCGCGAATCGCGACGCGATCCTGGACGCCGACGGGAACTACAGCCCGTACCGGCGTCGGTTCACGGTCTTTGAGGCGGGGAACCCGAACGCGTCGAGCCGGGCCGGTCGGGAGCAGGGCGTGCACGTGGCGTCGATCGAACTCGATCAGTCCGAGTTGATGAAGCGTTGGGAGCCCGACAGCCCGTACGCCCAGCCGCCGGGCACGCCGGACGCGGGGTACGTGTACTATCCGAACATTGATCCGGCGACGGAGATGGTCGACGGCCTCGATGCGCAGCGTGCGTACGAGGCGAACATCGCGGCGGCGGAGGCGACGAAAGCGATCGTGGCACAGGCGTTGCGGTTGCTGTCCTGATCGGCCTCTCGGCCGATAGCCGGCGCAAGAGTTGCGCTCGGCGAGGTTTCCAGGGAGCGGAATCATGACGGATCCACTCGGGCTCATCGGTTCGCAAGCGGCGCAGGGCGGCGGCGGTATCAAGCCGGTCAAGCCCGCGCCGGGCGCGGTCAACGCGCAGGGTGATTCGTTCAAGGACCTGCTCATGCAGAACCTGCAGAAGGTCAACAGCCTGCAGAACGACGCCACCAAGGCCATCGAGGACCTGAACACGGGCAAGAGGGACGATCTCGAGACCGTCCTGATGGCGACCCAGAAGGCCGACACCGCGTTCCGCATGCTCCAGCAGGTGCGCAACAAACTCATGGACGCGTACTCGGAACTTCAGCAGATCCGCGTCTGACGTGACCTTCGCGCAGTTCCTGCGCATAACGGCAAACTCTGCTCACGACTCAAGCGGATGATGCGCTTCGTCCGAAAACCATCATCAGCGCGCGACTGGTTTCGCGCGTGGTGTGTCGTCCGGAGGACGACCGGTTGAGGGCACGGAGGCCGATCGATGGAACAGTTCCGGCGCGCGCAGGCGACCATCCAGAAGTATCTGTCGATGCTGACGGTCAGCCAGAAGCTGCTTATCGCGTCGCTGGTGGTCGTCATGCTGATGACGCTGTTCGTGGTGCAGCAGTACGCCTCGACCACGGACTATCAGGAAGTCGCGCCCGGCGCGACCGCTGAAGAGCTGCGGGTCATCGAGGCCCATCTCAACGCGACCGGGCAGGTGTACAAAGACGAGGGCGGCAAGATCCTCGTGCCAGCTTCGGCCCAGCGCCGGGTCTTCGCGTCGCTGGTCGAGAGCGGCAACGCGCCGGCGGACAACCGGATCTACTTCGACAACCTCGTCGAAAAGCAGAGCTGGACGCAGAACTACCAGCAGAACGAGCAGCTCGCGACGATCGCCCGCCAGAATGAGCTGGCTCGCTCGATCGCGGCGATGAATGGCGTGAGCAAGGCCCAGGTGTTCCTCGATGTACCGAAGCGTCGGGCCATCGGTGTGGTGGATCGCACGCCCACGGCATCGGTGGTGGTGATCGGGCGTGACGGCCTCAATCAGGACACGGTCGATTCGATCGCCCACCTCGTGGCGAGTTCGACGGCCGGGCTGCTGGTCGAGAACGTGCGGGTGATCGACGGGCGGACGAACCGGCAGATGCGGGCGTCCACCGAGAACGACTTCAGCATCGCGAGTTACGCGGAAGCCGCGGCGTCGTTCGAGCGTCAGGCCCGGGACAAGATCACGGATCTGCTGTCCTACATCCCCGGCGTGATCATCAGCGTGAACGCGCAGGTGACCATGGAGCACCGGCAGGAGACGGAGCACAAGTTCCACGGCGAGGGCGAGGGATCCACGTCGCTGCTGAAGAGCAGTTCGAGCACGAGCATGGACCAGACGATGGCCAATCGAGGTGGCGAACCGGGTATCCGATCCATGACAGGTGCCGACGTGACGAACGCGGGGTCATCGTCGGATCGCGTGACTGAGGGCGGTGAGCAGGTCGAGTTCGATACCGCGATGGGCGGCGTGGAGACGCAGCGGGTGATCCCCGGCGGGCGTCTGCAGAAGATGAACGCGGTCGTGAACATCCCCAAGGACTACTTCGTGTCGATCTGGCGGTCGCAACAAGATGGGCAAGATGGGGCGGATCCGCCGGTTCCGACCGATGCGGATCTGACGGCGGTGCGGGATGCGGAGCTGGCGCGGATTCAGGGCGAGGTCGCGAGACTGATCGACTTCTCCGAGATGGTCGATGGGCGTGAGGTGGACATGGACACCCTCATGCAGGAGAGCGTCGTGGTTTCGATGATCCCCGTGTTGCCGGACTTTGTTGGGATGACCGGTGCCGGCGCCAGCGCGGGCGGCGGCATCCTCGGGGTCACCGGCCCGATCGCGGTCGGCGAACTGGTCAAGAACGTCGGCATCGGCGCGCTCGCGCTGGCGTCGCTCGGGTTCGTAGTGATGACGGCCTTCAAGGCGAACCGCCGCGAGGTGCTGCCGAGCGCCGAGGAACTTGTGGGCATCCCGCCGGCGCTGCAGGACAACGACGGCATCGTCGGCGAGGCCATGGAGGCCGACAGCGCCCTGGCCGGCGTCGAACTCAGCGACGACGAGCTCAAGATGCGCAAGATGAAGGAACAGATCGCCGAGCTGGTCTCCGAGCATCCGGAGCAGGCGGCGAAGGTGGTCACCCGTTGGGCGACCGAACAGGTGTAAACGACGAACGTCGGTGACCGATCGGTCATCGCGGGAGAAGGCCAGAGGGCTGCATGCCACGCAAACCCGGCGAGAAACTGCCGAACAGCATCGAGGAGATCGAGGGCGTCACCAAGGCGGCGGTCCTGCTGCTGTCGCTCGATGCCGAATCGGCGAGCAAGGTGCTGCGCGTCATGGGGCCCGAGGCGGTCGAAGACGTAACGCGCGAACTCGCGGGGCTCGGTCGCGTGCCGCAGTCGCTCATGGACCAGGTCGAGGAGTTCTACGGGACGTCTCTGGCGCACCAGTTCCAGAACGAGGGTGGGCTGGATTACGCGCGGGTGCTGCTCAAGGAATCGTTGGATCCGAAGACCGCCGACCGGATTCTGGGTCAGATCCAGACCCAGGTGCAGAAGACCCCGTTCTCGTTCCTGCAGAAGGCCGAAGCGGAGAACCTGCTGACCTTCATCCAGGACGAGCACCCCCAGACCATCGCGCTGATCATCTGCCACCTGCCGCACCACAAGGCGGCTGAGATTCTTGTCGGACTGCCGATGCAGAAGCAGATCGAGGTCATCAAGCGCATCGCGAACATGGAGCAGACCAACCCGGAGGTGATCCGCGAGGTCGAGAAGGGCCTCGAATCGCGCCTGGCGAGCATGCTGACGCAGTCGATGGAGAAGGCCGGCGGTATCCCGACGGTCTCCGAGATCCTGAACCTCGCCGACCGTTCGACCGAGAAGGCGATCCTCGAAGGGCTGGAAGCCGACGACCCGGACCTGGTCGAAGAGATCCGCCGCCTGATGTTCGTCTTCGAGGATGTGCTGCTGGTCGACGGCAAGGGCATCCAGGCGGTGCTGCGAGAGGTCGACAACGACGAACTGGCGCTCGCGCTCAAGACGGCCTCGGAAGACCTGCAGGAGAAGATTTTCAGCAACATGTCCGAGCGTGCGGCGACGCTCATCAAGGAAGACATGGAGTACATGGGCCCGGTCCGCGTCAGCGACGTCGAGGCGGCGCAGCAGCGCATCGTGGACATCGTCCGTCGTCTGGAAGAGGCCGGCGAGATCATCATCAGCGGCCGCGGCGGCGGCGAGGAGCTGATCGTTTGATCGGTGCGGTGAAGTTATGGCGCTGATCAAGCAGGCGAACTCGGCGAGTGCCGCTCGAGAGGCGATCGTGCTGAACCTCGGGGACCTTCGTCGCGAGGCGGATCGGCTGCGCGAGGACGCGATCGCCGAGCGCGACCGCATCCTGCGCGATGCGCGGGCCGAGCGGGACCGGATCCTCGAAGGGGCCTCCGAGCGGGGCTACGAGGACGGATATCGCGAGGGCTTCGCCAAGGGCGTCGAGCAGGGCGAGCGCGACGGGGCCGAGAAGGCCTACTCCGAGTGCGCCGAGCGGGTCAGCTCCGTTGAGAAGTCGCTGGCGGACGCTTTCGAATCGGTGGAAGCCGAACGGGAGCGTGTCCTGCTGGAGACGAAGGGTGACGTGCTGTCGTTCGCCTGCGCGTTTGCCGAGCGAGTGACCAAGCGTGTCGTCGAAGTCGACGCCGCGGTTGTGGAGTCGCAGCTCGAGGCGGTGCTGAAACTCGTGCTCAACGCAACACGCCTCTCGGTGCTGATTCACCCCGACGATCGGGAAGCCTGCGATCGCATCGCCCCGGCGCTTTCACGCCGCCGGATCGCCGAATCGCCGATCGAATTCTCGGAGGACGACACGCTT
>CAXAVQ010000208.1:0-4985 GCA_963971985.1 uncultured bacterium | reverse complement strand
TCGAGATCGCGTGGACCGATCCGAGCAGCGGTCAGCAGCACGAAGCGATGTCGCTCGTCAACACGCTCGGCGGCTACCTGGCGCAGTCGGACAGCGCCGCGTTCTTCGGCCTCGGAGCGGCATCGATCGTCGACCGGATCACGGTACGCTGGAACAACGGGGCGGTCACCGAACTGGAAGGCGTGAGCGCGAACCAGTCGCTGACCATCGTCGCATACGCGCCGAGCGATGTGAGCACCGACGGCGCGGTCGATCTCGCCGACCTGAACGCCGTGCTGCGCGTCTACGGCCAGTCGGTGCCGCCCGAGGGTGCGCCGTGGGACCGGGCCGACATCGACGGTGACGGACATGTCGGCATGGAAGACCTCACCAGCGTGCTCGCATCGTTCGGGACCGACGGCTGCTGACCTCGTCGGGGCGGTTCGCCCGGGCTAGGATCGGGACCACACCGAACCGCCCATACCGAACCATCAGACGGAGCCGCGACCCGATGAAAGCCGAGAAACTGCTCGCCGAACTCAACCGATTGCGCCAGGACATCGAGAAGGACCCCAGCGATATCGAGTGGGTGACGCTGCACCACGTGTTCTGCTTCGTCTCCTACAAGATCGGGGAGTTCCAGAAGTACGTGGATGAGGAAGACGCCAAGGGCGCGTTCGACGAGCTCGAAGACTGACGCCACCAGGCTCGAATTTCCGGAAATTGTGATTGAATCGCCGGAGAATCTTCCGATACTTGGGGTATCGGGGAAGCGCACCCGGCCGGGTCCGAGGAGAACCCTCGGGCAGGCGAGAAGCGGGCCCCGACGAGCATGGCGGTTCACGCCCATGCGCGATGAGCCCGACCTGACGGGGCCGGGAGGATCCAGCCGAGCCGTTCGCCCGCCACTCGTAACAGGTCACCGGGCGACGATCGGGACACGCTTAGCGAAGGAGGTGGTCCAGTGAACAATCTTTGTGACGCAACGAGGTGGCTGCGCGGCTGACGCAGTGCGACGGTGCTGCGATCACGCGCAGCCCGCTACGGCTACCTTGAGAATTCAGATAGCCAAACGCCCCGCCGTGGCATCCTCGGCGGGGCGATTTTTTTTTTTTGCAACTGTCCCGGCGATCGCGTCAGTCCTCGTCGGGGGCCGGCGCGCCGAGTCGGTCCAGAAGATTCGAGGCGACGTTTACCAGCGCGGCGGCTCTCGCCGAAACAAACTCCATCCCGATTTCTCTGGCGCAGAGGAGCGCGCTGTCCAAATCGTTCAGTTTTGCGTGCTCTAAACTGAGATAGCTCAGGTTGTCGGCCTGCGACTCGCGATCATCGAGCTGAACCGTGAGTTGCATTATCTCGGCCAAAGTCGCCCGGATGGTGTCATCGTTCTCCGGGAAGAGCATGGGTTCGATGATCTTCGCAAGCGCGAATATTCGCCGCTCGCCTGTTAGCTCGTCAGCAATCGACTGTGCGAGTGATGTAAGCCCGGCTTCGGCCGCACTCTCGACGACCTCGCAGGGCAGCCAGAATTCTTCATGGTTCTCGTCCGCCGCCCAAGCGAACGCCGCGGCCGCTTCAAAGCTTGATCGGGCCTTGTCGCGGTCCCCGATTCTTAGGTACGCCTCTGCGATTGCGATGCACTGATACATCCTGCTGCTTGGGTCCGGGGTCATGTCTACGACCTGCTCGGCTAGGGCCAATGTCTCACGTGCATCGTCTGGTCTTCCGATTTCGGAGAAGTCAGATGCAAGATTGGCGAGAAACTGGGCCCGGTAGTAGAGCGACGAGAACTCCATGAGCGAGTCCCTTGCCGCCAGCAGAGACTTCCTTGAATCAGAGTCCATGGCTTTTGCGTGCATGCTCATCGCAAGGTCTCTAAGCCCCGCAGCGCGACCATCTGGGTCCAGTCGATGCGCGTAAAGACTTGCGCATTCCAGCAGGATTGTCGTGGCGATTTCGCGCGATTCGTGTGCATCCGCGACGCCATGCAAAGCGCTCGCTCGCAACGGCAACTCAGGAATCGACTTGGCAAGCTCAATTGCATCACGGAACCTGCCTGCGGTAGCCAGCCAGTGAGCGATGTTCTGCAGCTGTACCCATCGATACCCTGGTAAGTGGTCAAGCAACTCTGACACGATCTGCTCAGCTGCGTTTGAACCAGAAAGCCGGAGTTGACATTCAACAAGTTCTGTCATCCAAGATGGCACGCACAGCGCTTCAGGGTCGATAGCCTCGCGGGCTATTGTCGTAGTCTCCGAAAGCAGACTCCGTGCGCGGGACGACTCGCCCCAATCGATGAGGAGTTCGGTGAGAGTTGTGAGTCGCCATATCATCGAGTCCCGGCATTCACTCAGTCGCGTCGCGACGATCGCCTCTTCGATCGTGGTCAGGGCGTCGCTTTGATTGCCAAGGTGCCTGAGACAGGTGGCAATCGACATGAGTGTGTTTGCTCGACCGTACTGATCGGACCAGCGGTCAACGAGTCGCCTCGCCGACGCGAAATCGCCAAGGCGCGCATAGCAAACAGCAACATCTTCTTCGGTGCTGTGCGGCTGCTCCTCTGCGGGCACGGCAGAGAGCACCGCCTCCGCCTCCTCCAGCAATTCGCGCACCATCTCACGCAACCGCTCCCGCTCGGCATCACTCAGCGTCTGCTCGCTCAACCGACCTTCTCCGCCAGCTTCTCCAGCCGCTCCACCGCTGCGTCGATCGTTTCCTGCGTCTTGCAGAACGCGAAGCGCAGCAGGTGCTGGCCGCGCTGCTTGTGGTCGTAGAACGCCGTCGGCGGGATGGTCGCGACGCCGGCGTGCTGGATCAGGTGGTGGCAGACCTCGACGTCCGTCTTCAGCCCCAGCGGCTCGGAGACGCCGCGGTGGTCGGCGAGGATGAAGTAGCCGCCGGCCGGGCGGTTCACGGTGAAGCCCAGGCGCTCGAGGGCCGCGGCGAGCGCATCGCGCCGGGCGGTGAAGGTCGCGGTGAGTTCTTCGTAGTACGAGTCCGGTGCACCGAGCGCCTCGGCCGCGGCGTACTGCATGGGTGTGGATACGGCGTAGGTCAGGTACTGGTGCGCTGCGCGGATGCCCCTGGTCAGTTCCGGCGAGGCGATCGCCCAGCCGATCTTCCAGCCGGTCAGGCTGAAGGTCTTGCCCAGCGAGTTCAGCGTGATCGTGCGCTCGGCCATGCCGGGCAGCGACGCGAATGACACGTGCTCGGCCTCCGGGTTGTGCTGATCGCGGTACACGAGCCGGTCGTACACCTCATCGGAGATGCACAGCAGCTCGTGCTCACGGCAAACCGCAGCGATCTGCTCGAGTTCAGCCCGTCTGAACACCTTGCCCGTCGGGTTGTGGGGGGTGTTGAGGATGATCGCGCGGGTCTTGGGCGTGACCGCTGCGCGCAGTTCGGCCTCGTCGAAGACGAACGAGCCGCCTTGGTCGTGCAGCGTCACGAACACCGGCTTCGCGCCCGCCATCGCCAGCGAGGCCGGGTAGGAGTCGTAGTAGGGCTCGAAGACGATGACCTCGTCGCCGGGGTTGAGCAGTCCCAATGTGGTCGCGGGGATGGCCTCGGTGCAGCCGGCGGTCACGGTCACCTGCGACTTCGGGTCGATCGCCTGCCCGGTGTCGCGCTCCCAGCGGGTCGCGATGGCCTTCGTGAACTCCGGCACGCCGCCCATCGGGGCGTACTGGTTGGGCTTCTCGTCGATTGCCCGTTTGGCCGCGAGTTTGATGAACTCCGGCCCGTCGAAGTCGGGGAAGCCCTGCCCGAGGTTCACGGCCTGGGCCTCGACGGCGCGCGTCGTGATCTCGGCGAAGATGGTGGTTCCGAAGGGCTTGAAGCGGTCGGCGACGGTCATGCGGGGGCTTTCAGCGGAGGATGAAAGGTCTTTGTGAGCATAGCGACAGAACGTCCTCAGTCACCTGCGAGATGGCGGGAAACGGGCTAGACTGGACGTCCCGCAAGGGTGTTTGTTGTTACTAACTTGCTGGTTCGGCTCGGCCGATCCGGCCATCTTTTATGGCTCAACCAGCGGCTTTTCGCCGCGGAGGATGAACGACCATGCGTCGCGCGAAGATCTCGATCATCGGTGCTGGAAACGTCGGAGCGACCTGTGCCCACTGGGCCGCCGCGAAGGAACTGGGCGACATCGTCCTGCTGGACATCCCCGACAAGGAGGGCGTCGCCAAGGGCAAGGCCCTCGACCTCGCCTGCGCCTCGCCGATGGAGCGGTTCGACTGCAACGTGATCGGCACCTCGGACTACGCCGACATCGCCGAGAGCGACGTGGTGATCGTCACCGCCGGCCTGCCCCGCAAGCCGGGTATGAGCCGCGACGACCTGATCGAGACGAACGTCAAGATCGTCAAGAGCGTCTCGGAGAACATCAAGCAGCACGCGCCGGACTCGGTGGTGATCCTCGTCTCCAACCCGCTGGACGCGATGGTCTACACCGCGTGGAAGGCCACCGGCTTCCCGACCAACCGCATCGTCGGTCAGGCCGGCTGCCTTGACGTGGCCCGCTTCCGTTGGTTCCTCGCCGAGAAGATCGGTTGCTCGGTGGAAGACATCTCCGCGCTGCTCCTCGGCGGGCACGGCGACGACATGGTCCCGCTCCCCCGGTTCACCTCGGTCCACGGCGTGCCGGTCTCGATGCTGCTCTCCGAAGCCGAGATCACCGAGTGCGTCGACCGTGCCAAGGTCGGCGGCGGCGAGATCGTCAAGCTCATGGGCACCAGCGCGTACTACGCCCCGGCGTCCGGCTCGGTCCAGATGGCCGAGGCGATCATCAAGGACAAAAAGCGCATCCTCCCCTGCGCCGCGTACTGCGAGGACGAGTACGGCATCGGCGGCTACTTCGTCGGCGTGCCCTGCATCCTCGGTTCCAACGGCGTCGAGGGCGTGATCGACCTCAAGCTCGAGGGCGACGAGAAGAAGCTGATGGACGAGTCGATCAGCCACGTGAAGGACCTGGTCGGCACCGTCAAGAAGATGTTCCCGGAACTGGC
>CAXAVQ010000207.1:0-4989 GCA_963971985.1 uncultured bacterium | reverse complement strand
TCATCGTGCCTCGGACGCGACTACTGCTGCGGAGGCATCGGTCCCGTGGGGCCGGTCGGGCCTCCTGCCGGCCCACCGGGTTGGCCCTGGCCTCCGGCTGCCTGCTGTCTGGCGACCATCTGCATCAGTTCGACGAAGCGGCTGCGGAGTTCCTGGAGCACGCCGGAGATCTCGCCGGCCTCTTCCTCGGTCAGGTTGCCCTTGGTTTTTTCTTCGAGCACGCCGAGCAGGTCGATCATGTGCTGGGCGTACATCGGGTCGAAGACCGGCTTGCCGGTGTTCGGGTCGGCGATGCCACCCATGTACATCAGCGCCTGGGTCGCCAGCATCCCCATGAGGCCTCGGAAATCGGCCTCGGGCATTTCGCCCTGGCCGCCCTCGGGACCGGCGTCCGAAGCGGCTTTCTCGGCCTGAGCCAGCTTCTCGCGCTCGGCCTGCGCCTCGTTCTTCCAGTCCGAGTCGATGATCAGTTTCGGGGCGTCGCCGGAGTCATCAGCCATGTCGCGGTCCTTTCGGGGCTCGCGGTTCTCGTCGTGCAGTGAAAGTTACGAGGAAGTCTATCAGTTCGGGCGTGGTTTTCGACCGCACGCGAGCGATTCCGAGTGAGTCGGTGTCAACCTCTCGCTAGGATGTTCCCCGATGCCACCGCTGAGATCGGACCTCAGAAGGAGATCGGTCATGGATGCACCGAACACGAAGACCCGCCCGGCGTGCGCCCACGCGGTGATCGCCACCTCGACGCTGATCGCGACGCTGATCGGGGCGTCCGGATGCGCGGGAGGGGCCGGGTCGTCCCGGTCAGATGCCCGGCCGGTGTCGCCGTCCGATTTCCGGGCGCAGACCCAGCCGGAAGATACCGGGCCGCGCGTGGACGTTGCTCCCGAGGCTACGGATTCTCCACGCGTCATCTCCGCACGCGAAGCGAGAGGCGGCGACCCGGACGTACTGACCCTCGTCGGGCGACCGGCAAATATCGACACGCCAGTCCGAAACCGCCCGGTCCCGCCCGAGCCGTCGGCGACGGAGCCCGGATCCGAGCCGGGTCCCGTCGACACGACGCGGGTCGCCACGACCGGCGATGAAGAAGACATCGTGGTCGACGAGATGGTCGGCCAGATCAACGGTCGTCCCGTTTACGCCGCGGAATTCCTCAGCAGCCTGGACGACCTGCTCCGAGCCGAGGCGATCGAGAAGAGTCGCGAGGAGTGGCTGCGCACCGCCGGACAACTCATCCAAAACCAGCTGCTCGAACGGATCCGCGACGAGTTGCTGATCGCCGAGTTCAACGCCGGCCTGACTTTCGAGGAGCGCATCGGGCTGTTCGCCTTCATCGACCAGATCCAGCAGGGCATCATCGACCGCGATCTCGGGTCGGCCGCCCGGGCTGACGAGCGGCTTCGAACACAGGAGAACGTCACGCTCCGAGGCAAGGCCGAGGAGGAGTTCAACCGGGAGATCGTGTTCGAGCAGCTTCGTCGGGAAGTAACCCGCAAGGTCCAGGTCAGTTGGCGAGATATCCAGCGCTACTACGAGCAGAACCTCTCCGTCTTCCAGCCACCGGCGACGGCCCGCCTCCGTGTGCTGCGGGTGGATCCCGTTGAGCGCGACCGTCTCGTCCTCGCGCTGGCTGACGAGCCGAGCCGTTCGCAGGTCATCGCCGACGAAACCACATTCCGGAGTTCCGACGGGGGCCTGATCGAACTCGAACTCGGCCCGGACGGGATCGAAGCCGCCGAGTTCTTCAGCCCGCCCGAATTGAACGATCCGGCGACGAGGCTCCGCGCCGGCGATCTGAGCGAACCGATCGAGTTCAACGATTCGGTCTGGTGGCTCTACCTCGAGGAGGTCGTGCAGCCGGAGACCGTTTCCTTGTACGACGCCCAGAACAGGATCGAGCAGGCGATCCGGGCCGAGCGTGAGCAGGATGAGCGTGCCCGGTACTTCGAGCGCCTGTTCGGTTCTTCGACCATGACCGAGCAGCAACTCGCCGAGATGCGGGACCGGTTGATCGAATTCGCCGTAGAACGCTACCTGAGCGACGAGTCTTCGGATTGGTGACGGCGGGCGCCCTGCTCGCGAAGCTTTGGCGCCGCCCTCGGGCGCGCCATCTGGACACCGGTGCCAGGGGCGAGCGATGGGCCGCGAGGCATCTGAAGCGGAAGCGGTACAAGGTGCTCGCCCGGAATCTGCGCACAGCGGTGGGGGAGGTTGACCTGCTCTGCCTCGCGCCGAATCGTCGGACGATCGTGATCGTCGAGGTCAAGACGCGAAGCGCGTCGCGCGACGGACAGTCTCCGAAGGTCGCCCCGGAACTCGCGCTGAACCGGGCCAAGCGGCGCAAACTGCTTGCCGTTGCTCAAGATCTCGCGCGTCGAAAGAAGTGGGCCGGGCGAGGCGTCCGGATCGATCTCATCGCCATCGACGTGGACGCCGGCGGCAAACCAACCATCCGGCACCACGAGAACGCCGTCACGTTATGAACATGTTCAGGACCTGCCGGCCAGGCGCTCGGCCTCGGCGACGGCCTGCTCGTTCTCGGTGAGCTTGTCGGGGTCGTATTCCACCGGCAGAACTACGCTGAACATCGCGCCGCGGTCCTCCTCGCTCACGAGGTGAATCTCGCCCTGGAGCATCTCGGCGAACTGGCGGGCGATCGCGAGGCCGAGCCCCGTGCCCGCCGCGGCTTTGGTGTGTCCGGAGTCGAGCTGTCGGAACTTCTCGAAAATTGCCTGCTGCTGAGCCGCGGGGATGCCCGGCCCGGTATCGAGCACGCTCATGCGGACCCGGGGCATGCCCTCGGCCGACACGATGCGCTCGGCGCGGAGCGTGACCCGACCGTGCTCCGGCGTGAACTTCACGGCGTTGCTCAGGAAGTTGAACACGATCTGCTGGAGTTTCTGCGGGTCTGTATGGACCACGGGGATGTCCGCGCCCGGTTTTCCGGAGTACGAGGGCAACTGCGACTGACCCAGCTGGAGCGTGAGGTCGATGTGCTTCTTCTCGGCGAGCGGCCGGATCAGCGCGAGCAGGGCCTCGCAGAGATCGGGGATGTTCACCGGGCGGATCTGCAGCTCCATCCGGCCCGCCTCGAGTTTGGCCATGGTCAGCAGCTCGTTGATCATCTCGAGAAGCGAGCGCCCGGCGCTCACGATGTGATCGGTGTACCGCTGGCGCTTGGCGAGCTGCTCTGGCGTCGCCGGTTGCACGACCTCGGCATCACGCTCCGAGCGGACGATGTCCTGCAGGATCTCGGCGAAGCCGATGATCGAGTTGAGGGGCGTCCGCAATTCGTGGCTGACGTTCGCCAGGAATTCGCCTTTGAGTTTGGCCGCCTCGAAGAGGGCGATGTTGGCCTCGGCCATTTCGGTCAGTTTCAGGTCCAGCGACGTGTTGATTGCGCGGAGCTGGTTCTGCTGCGTCGAGATTGCTTCCAGCATGCCGTTGAATGTGTCCGAGAGCTCCTGGAACTCGTCGCGCGTCCGGATGTCCGAGCGGATGTTCAGGTTCCCCTCGCGCACCAGTTCCGCCGTGTCGCGCAGTTCGCGCACCGGGCTGAGGATGATGCGGGTCGTGATGATGTAGAACACCGCCACCGCGACCGCTGACGCCAGCATGCCCGACGCGAGCAGGAGCATCCGGTTCACGAAGAGTTGGCTCTCGGCGACCTCGGACCGCCGGGAAAGCACCGCGACGCGTTGCAGCGCACCCGATTCATCGCGGAACGCCCGCGCGTAGTCGTAGCGCCGCGCGGAGCCCTCGCGGATGATCTGAAAATACTCGCTCTGGGGTTCGGCGTTCGCCGGAGCGCCGGCTTCGAGTTCCGGCGTCAGCGTCCGGCGAGCGGCGACCTTGAAGTCCCGCTCGCTGCCCTCGTCGATCGGGAGCACGATCCATCGCGACGGCGAGTACACGGTGAGCCCGTCGCCACCGGTGGCCTCGCCACCGCTCAGCGGATCCGAACGGTCGCTCGCCCCGATCGCCGCCACCAGCTGGCGTGAGGTCTCGATCTGAGCCTCATCGATGATGTCGGCCAGACGCAGCCATGGCACGATGAGCGCCACCGACACGATCACCAGCACCGCGAGGCTGAACAGCAGCAGGCACTTGTTGGCGAGCGAGATCCCTCGAACCATGTCTCAGGAGTGTACCGCCCGGACCGGTCCGGCCGTTCTCACTCTTCTTCGTCGGTCGCTGAGGGCTTCTCGTCCGGACGGAGGTTCGCCCGATTGCGCGATTCGCCGCCACCGCCGTCCCAGTCCAGGCGGGGGGCATCGCCCCAGAGCATCTCCAGGTCGTAATAGATCCGGGTGTCGGGCTCGAAGACGTGCACGACTACGTCCACGAAGTCGATCAGGAACCACTCGGCATCGCCCTCGCGGAGGTTGTTGGTGTGGGCCTTGAAGCCGTGGGCCTCCCCAACCTCCATCACCTCACGGGATGCCGCACGCATCTGGACTTCCGAGGTGCCGCTGGCGATCACGAAGAAATCGGTCACCTGCGATCTCCCGCGCAGGTCGAGCACGAGGATGTCCTCGCACTTGTCGTCTTTCAGCGATTTCGCCGCGGCGATCGCAAACCGTCGAGCCTCTTCCTCGGCCTCCGGGCTGGCGTTCACCGAGTGTCCGTCCGAGGCCGGCGATCTTGATACACCGAGCGCCTTTTCCCGGTCGGTGGGCTTGGTGCGATCGGCGTGCTGGCCAGAAGGGCGGTTCTGTTCGGGCGAAGAGTCATTCATGTGACGCGAGCGTAGGCGTGCAAGACCTTTGTTCGCAACTGGAACCCGCCTCAGCGGTCGCGATTCGGGCCGGGAGAATCGTCGAGCCACCTGCGCATGTCCAGGTCATCCGGCGCGAGCCGGTCGCGCCAGTGCTCCAGGGCCTCGCGAAGCAGGGGATCATGAAGCGGGGTGCTCTGGGGAACGCTCGGCGATGGACGCTCCACCTTGGGCCGATGGTGCACCACTCGCGTTGGGTCGGGTCGCATCGGCTC